>JALHVH010000437.1 GCA_022867105.1 Candidatus Aminicenantota bacterium | reverse complement strand
CCGGCCATCTCGGCCAGGTTGGCGCCCTTGCCTCCGAGGATGCCCTTCATGTCTTTATTGCCTTCCGCGCGGCCGGCGCCGAAAAAATAGACATATTTTTTAACCATGGTCGTAATACTCCTTAGAAATTTAGCCTTGGAAATATACTCCCTCGGGGTCGAGAATTCAAGTTCACGAACCCGGTTCCAAGCATCTCTTTCCGTGTGAGAAGGAATTTCAAGCTCGGGGCGCGCCCTCCGTCGGCCGCGGCCGGGGAGATCGTTCCCTGGCGGACCAAGCTTCGGATGTACTCTGAACCAGGAATCAGGGACCCATACGTCGTAGTAGGTTGTAGATACATGGCAACTTCTATCATAGCCCATGGTGTCACCTATGTATCTGGACGAGAACAGTTCCCCCGAGATCCCGGGGCGATGAAGGCCGCCCTGAAGCCCCCCGTAGCGGAGGGGGGACCCGCCGTTCACGGCGGGGGGAACCGCCGGGACTGGTTCCACGGGGTCGGGGGGAGAAGGGTGACCTTCATCGCAACCCCGGGAATTCGGGGAAGGGCCGGATTTCAGGATAGGGTCCGGCGGCCGGGACTGGATAAAGCAACCTCGAGAGCCATGAACAGCATGAGCGCGTCCTCAAGGATGAGCCGTCCGTCCGCCTTCCGGCTGAGGCTGCCGAAACAGCCGCAATCGACGTCCAATCCCCGCGCCATTGTGATGATGACGAGGACAATGAAGCCGCCAAGGAGGAACGAGAGGAGCCAGGCGCTCGTCCGCTTGAAGATCCCGACGATCAGGAACGCGCCTGCGAGCGTTTCGAACCAGGGCAGGGCCAGGGCGATGAAGAGGCTGGCCGCCGGTGGCAGGATCCGGTAGTTCTGGATGTCCCGGGCGAACTCCAGGGGGTCCGCGATCTTGACGGCCCCGGCGTAGATGAAGAGCCCGCCGATGATCAGCCGGAAAGCGTAAAGGACGTGCTTATTCCTGATCATTTCCCCGCTCCGCGGGCAGTCCCGCCGCGATCCATTCATCCCATCCCCCCATAAAGACCCTCACTTCATCGAGCCCCTGGTCCCTCAACAGGACGGCCAGGGCAAGGCCCGCCGGGCAATCTTTTCCCGAGCAATAGATCACAAAAGCCTTCCCCGATGGAATGCCGGCCGTGAACTCCTTAAGGGCTTCCCCTTTCGTTTGCTCGAACGGCAAGTTCTTCGCCGCCGGGATGTGGCCGGCCGAAAAATCCTTCCGGGACCTGGCGTCGACGAACGCTCCCTGTCCCCCGGCGAACAGGTCTTCGGCCTCGGCGAGGGTGATCAGGATGATTCCGGGACCTGTTTCCCCGGATATGAATCCCTGGGCGAACTCCCCCGCCAGGAATCGTCTGATGACCGGGACGTGGAGGGCCAGGCCGAGGACGACGCTCAACCCGGCGATGAGACCGGCCTCCGCGATAAACCTCTTAGTTAAGATCAAAGGGCCCCTAAGGATCAGGGAAACAGCTTCTGGTATTTCTCCAACCCGGCTTTGAAGACGCGGATGGACTCCAGAAGGTCCCTCTCATTAAGGACGTAGGCCATTCTCACTTCGTCCCGGCCGCGCCCCGGCGTGCCGTAGAAGCCCGCTGCCGGAGCGAACATAACGGTCTTCCCGTCCAGGCTGAACTCCGAAAGCAGCCAGATGGTGAAGTGCTCGGCGTCCCTGACCGGAAGACGGGCGATGATGTAGAACGCCCCCTGCGGTTTCCGGATGACGAGTCCGGGGATGTCCTTCAACCCTGCGTAGAGGATGTCGCGGCGCTTCTGGTACTCCTCGCGGATGGGCTCGAAATAGCTCATACCCATGTTGTAGGCCGCCAGGGCCGCGATCTGCTCGAGAGAGGGCGGACAGAGCCGGGCCTGTCCGAATTTGAGGACGGAAGACATGACGTCCTTGTTTCTGGAGACGAGGGCGCCGATCCGGGCCCCGCAGCAGCTGAAGCGCTTGGAGATGCTGTCTACCACGATGGTCCTGTCCTTGACCTCCTCGAATTCGAGAAGGCTTTTGTGGCTCAAGCCGTCGTAGATGAACTCCTTGTAGACCTCGTCGCCGATGAGGAAGAGATCATGCTTTTCGGCCAGCCGCACCGCCCGCTCCAATTCTTCGGGCGTGCAGACGGTCCCGGTGGGATTGTTGGGCGAACAAAGGAGAATGGCCTTCGTCCTCGGCGTGATCCGGGCCTCGATATCCTTTTCGGGCGGCAGCCTGAAGCCGTCCTCGACCTTGAGCGGCAGGGGAACGATCCGGATGGAAGCGAACGACGCGTAACCGTTGTAGTTCGTGTAGTAGGGCTCGGGGATAAGGATCTCCTCGCCGGGGTCGGCCACGACGGAAAAGGCGAAGTGGATGGCCTCCGAGCCTCCCGTCGTCACCATGACATCGTCGGCCTGGACCGGGATGCGGTAGCCGTTGAAGTAGCGGGCGATGGCCTCCCTGAGCTCCTGGAAGCCTTGGGACGGGCCGTAACCGAGGACCTTTTCATCGTAGGCATGGAAGGCGTCCAGCACGGGCCTGGGGGTCAGGATGTCGGGGTCCCCGATGTTCAGATGATAGACGTGGGTCCCCTTGGCCTTCGCTTTATCGGCATAGGGTTTGAACT
>JALHVH010000436.1 GCA_022867105.1 Candidatus Aminicenantota bacterium | reverse complement strand
GACCCGCTGTTCTCGGGACTGAGGATCGACGCCATCGTTAAGAACATGGGTCACCAGGGGAAGGCCGAGCTTGATTCCGCCTCCAATGCCGGGCACGCCGAGTGTATGCGGGCATTTTTTGGTCCCGAAGGATACGGGGGGGCGGGCTGGGGAACCGAAGAAAGCTTGAGGTCCATCCGGAAAAATGACATCACGCGTTTCTACGAGAGCTATTTCAAGGCTTCAAACATGGTCCTGTCCATTGCTTCCGACCTGGAAGAGCCCGTGGTCGCCGGTCATGTCAAAAAATATTTCGGCGGCATCAAGCCTGGGACCCGAGCAGAAATCCGCCCGGGCGCCGTCGAGGTCCCGGCGGATAGGCGGATCTTCAGAGAAAAGGAGGCCAAGCAGTCATATCTGGGGCTGGGGTTCCCTCTGCCCGGCATCTCTCCCAAGAATTATACCCTCGCTTTCCTCACCGAGGACATCCTTGGCGGAGGCGTGGGTTCCCGGCTCTGGGCCCTCCGGTTCAAGGAAAGGCTCGCCTATGACGTCAATTCAACGATCTCTTATCCGATAGGAGAAGGCGTCCTTGAAGCCTACCTAGAAACATCGCCAGAAAAGATGAAAGCCGCTCGCTCGTCGCTCGAGAAGGTCTTCAGGGACCTGGCGGTGACCGAGCTGACCGAAGAGGACCTCGAGACCTCGAAGAACAACGCCGGGGCATCGTTCCTCAGGGCGAATGAGACCAAGGAGGCCCGCGCCAGGACCGCCGCTCTCTTCGAGGCCCGGGGCCTTGGCTGTGAATTCCTGGGGGAGTTCTTCGAAGAGATCCGGAACGTGACGGTGGCCGAATGGAATGTGTTCATCAGGGACGTCTTCAAAATGGACAGGTCCGTGGAGGTCATTATCGGGCCCAAGCGGGAATAGCTAAAAAAGCCCCGGGGCTTGGGCTCATGCGCGGGAAAACCTATTCCGCGAGCTTCTTGAAGTCCTGGAACCTCTTCTTGGCCTCTTCCGCGGCCTGCTGGAAGAGGACTTTGGCGATGTCGGGATACTGTTGGGTGAGCGTTCTGTAACGGATCTCATTGTTCAGGAACGTCTGGTAGTCGAGCTTGGGTTCCTTGGAATCGAGGCTGAGCGGGTTCTTGCCTTCCCGGGCCAACATGGGATTGTAACGGTAGAGGATCCAGTAGCCGGTGTCCACGGCGAGCTTCTCTTCAGCTTGGGTCTTGGTCATGTCGATGCCGTGGTTGATGCAAGGGGAATATGCGATGATCATGGAAGGCCCGGCGAAAGCTTCGGCCTCCAGGAAAGCCTTGAGGCACTGGTTCTGATTGGCGCCCATGGCCACGGCCGCCACGTAAACATAACCGTAAGTCATGGCCATGCGGCCGAGGTCCTTCTTGGCCGTCCTCTTGCCCGCTGCCGCGAATTTGGCCACCGATCCGGTCGGCGTCGACTTGGATGCCTGCCCGCCCGTATTGGAGTAAACCTCGGTGTCCAGGACAAGGACATTGACGTTACGTCCCTGGGCCAGGACGTGGTCCAGCCCGCCGAAGCCGATATCGTAGGCCCAGCCGTCACCGCCGATGCACCAGACACTCTTTTCTATGAAGTTGTCCTGGAGTTCGGCGATCTTCATGAGCAGGGGCCTCGTTTCGGGCTTCGACTTGTCCAGCGCATCAGCCAGGGCGTCCGTCACGGCTTTGACGGCGGCGCGGGCCTCGACGTCGATGGAATTCCAAAGGCCTTTCATCTTCTGCAGGGCGTCCATGAGGGCCGGCGTCGTGCCCAAGGCCAGAAGCTTCTCTATCGCCTCGGCGAGCTGTTTCCGGTTCGCGTCAACGGCCAGTCTCATTCCGAAACCATATTCGGCGTTGTCCTCGAACAGGGAGTTCGCCCACGTCGGCCCCCGGCCCTCTTTGTTCTTGCAGTAGGGAATGGTCGGGAACGTGGCGCCGTAGATGGACGAACAGCCGGTGGCGTTGGCGACGATCATCCGGTCGCCGAAGAGCTGAGTGGCCAGCTTGACGTAGGGCGTTTCGCCGCAGCCGGCGCAGGCTCCACTGAACTCGAACAGCGGCTGAAGGAGCTGGCTGCCTTTGATGGTATCCCTCTTGAGGCCGTCCAGAACATCATAGGGGAGCTTTTCGAAGAACGCTTCGTTGGCGTTCTCGCCGGCCGCCCGGGCCTCTTCGATGGAGACCATCTTGAGGGCTTTGCTCTTGGACGGACAGACCTCGACGCAGTTCTCGCAGCCGACGCAGTCCTCGACGTAGACCTGAAGCCTGTAGGCGAGGTTTCTGTCGTTCTTGGCGGTCGACTTGAGGGTCGTGAATGTCCCTGGAGCCCCAAGCAGGTCCTTGGGGTCGATCTGCTTGGGCCGGATTGCGGCGTGCGGACAGATCAGGGCGCACTGGTTGCACTGGATGCAGTTTTCAGGGAGCCAGGAAGGGACGTCGGGGGCGATGCCGCGTTTTTCGAGCCGCGCCGTCCCCGTGGGCACCTGGCCGTCCAGGGGCATCTTCGAGACCGGAATGGAGTCGCCCTTGAAATGCATGATGGGCTCAATAACGTTCTTCGTAAATTCGTCGGCATCGTCGGGGACGACCTTCGGGACGGGGGCGGAAACGGTGATTCGGGCCGGAACGGGGACAGCTTCGAGACCGGCCGTGCCGCGGTCGACGGCCTCCCAGTTCTTTTCGACGACGTCCATCCCTTTCTTGATGTAGGATTTCTTGATGGCCGTCTTGATGAGTTCGATGGCCTTGTCTTCGGGAAGGACGCCGGAGATCTTAAAGAAGCAGGCTTGCATGATCGTGTTGATCCGGGTGCCGAGTCCGAGCTCCTGGGCGAGCTTGAGGGCGTCGACGTTGTAGACCTTGAGCTTCTTGGCGATGATCGTCCGCTGCATGTCCTCGGTCAAGTGCTCGAAGACCTCATTCGCCGGCCAGGTGGAATTGATGAGGAACACCCCTCCTTCTCGGATCCCCTCGAGGATGTCGTACCGGCCGATATAGGACGACTTGTGGAGAGCGACGAACGAGGGCTTCTGAACCAAATACTGGGACTGGATCGGGCTCTTTCCGAAGCGTAGGTGGGAGATCGTGATGCCGCCCGATTTCTTGGAATCATATTGGAAATAGCCCTGGGCATAGAGGTCGGTGTTGTCGCCGATGATGGTGATGGAATTCTTGTTGGCCCCAACGGTGCCGTCCGACCCGTAGCCCCAGAATTTGCAGCTGACGACATCGCTGGGTTCGGTATCGATGTCCTCCCCGAGCTTGAGGGAAAGGCCTGTGACGTCGTCTTCGATCCCGACCGTGAAGCCGTGGGTGCAGGCACCGTCGAGGTGGTCGTAAACGGCCTTGACCATGGTCGGCGTGAACTCTTTTGAAGAGAGTCCGTATCGCCCGCCGACGACCCTGACGTTCCGTCCGAATAGGGCGACGGCGACGTCGAGGTAGAGCGGTTCGCCGAGAGAGCCCGGCTCCTTCGTCCGGTCGAGAACGGCGACCTTTCTGACGCTTGTCGGAAGGGCGGCGGCCAGGGCCTTGGCGTCGAAGGGCCGGTAGAGCCGGACCTTGACAGCTCCGACCTTCGAACCTAGCTTGTTCAGGTAGCCGATGGTCTCTTCGACGGTCTCGGCGCCCGAGCCCATGATGACAATAACCTTGTCGGCGTCGGGGGCACCCACGTAGTCGAAAAGATGGTAGGACCGGCCGAGGACCTTGGCCACCTTGTCCATGTACTCCTGGACGATGCCCGGCGCGACGTCATAGTATTTGTTGACCGTCTCGCGTCCCTGGAAGTAGACGTCGGGGTTCTGCTGACCGACCTTGATCATGGGCCGCTCGGAGCTCATGGCCCGCCTGTGGAACTCCTCGAGATACTGCGGTTCCAGAAGCGCGGCAAGGACCTCGTAAGGGACCATCTCGACCTTTTGGACCTCGCTCGAGGTCCGGAAGCCGTCGAAGTAGCATAGAAAGGGGATCTTCGACTTTAAGGTGGCCAACTGCGAGACAATGGCCAGGTCCATGACCTCCTGGACCGAACCGGCGGCCATCATGGCGAATCCCGTGTTCCGAGCGGCCATGACGTCGGAGTGGTCGCCGAAGATGGACAAGGACTGGCAGGCCAACGAACGTGCCGAGACGTAGAAAACCGTGGGCAGCATCTCGCCTGCGATCTTGTGCATGTTCGGAAGCATCAACATGAGTCCCTGGGACGCGGTGAACGTCGTGGTCAGGGCCCCGGCGGAGAGGCTGCCGTGCACAGCCCCGGACGCGCCTCCTTCGGACTGGAGCTCGACGACAGTCAGCGGCTGGCCGAAGATGTTCTTTCTGCCCTCGG
>JALHVH010000435.1 GCA_022867105.1 Candidatus Aminicenantota bacterium | reverse complement strand
TCGATCTCGCTCTTGATGCTCTGGTACTGCCTGACGTGACCGTAAAATGGGACTTTCATTCTGTCTCCTCCGAACAAGATTGAAATTAAGAAAATCCGACGCTATGAAATGACTTTATCACAGGTCAGTGAAGACGGCAACTCCAGGGATCTATTCCCTTAACCGGCCGAATGTTCTATACTTGCGGCTGATGGAAACGCCGCAAAAACCGGAGGAACGATGAACGCAAGCGCCAAGAGAAGCATCTTCATGGTCGGCCTGATCTTCCTGATCTTCTTCGTCATCTCGCTGGTGACCAATGTCATCAGCGCCATCAATCCCGACGTCGGCCAGAGCTTTGGCCTCAGCCTGACATTGGTCGGCCTCCTGGCTTTTTCCTTCTTCATCGCCTACGGCGTCATGTCCATACCGGCCGGCATGCTCCTCGAGAGATTCCGGGAGAAGCCGGTCATGATCGCCGCTTTCTCGCTGGCCGTCGCCGGGGCCATGCTCATCTCCCTCGTTCCCAGCTACCCGGTCTTCCTGCTCTCGCTGTTCCTCGTCGGATCCGGCATGGCCGCCCTCCAGGTCGCCATCAACCCCCTCCTCCGCGTCTCCGGCGGCGAGGAGCATTTCGCCTTTAATTCGGTCATGGCTCAACTCATCTTCGGCAGCGCCTCCTTCCTCAGCCCGTTCATCTACTCCTACTTCGTCCGGAACATCGGGAAGGCCGGCGGCGAGGGCAAGCCCCTCATCGGCCTGATGTCGCAGCTTGTCCCGGCCAACCTTCCCTGGGTCTCCGTCTACTGGGTTTTTGCCGTCATCCTCGTCGCCATGGTCTTGATGCTGGCCACCGTCAGGTTCCCGCCCGTCATCAAGAAGGAGGAGGAGCGGGCCGGCGCCTGGGCGACCCACAAGGCGCTTTTCAAGAATAAGGTCGTTCTCCTCTACTTCCTGGGGATCTTCACCTACGTCGGGACCGAGCAGGGGGTCTCGTTCTGGATCTCCAAGTTCCTCAAGATCTACCACGGCTACGATCCCCAGACGATCGGCGCCAGGCGGGTCGCCCTGTTCTGGCTCCTGATGACCGTCGGCGGCATCCTTGGCCTCGTTCTCCTCAAGCTCTTCGACAGCCGGAAGGTCCTTGTCGGGTTCGCCGTCGCGGCGATCGTCTTCCTCAGCCTGGCCCTCTTCGGGCCGGGCCCGCTGGCCCTAGTCATGTTCCCGCTCATGGGCTTCGCCGCCTCGGTCATGTGGCCGATCATCTTCTCGCTCGCCTTGAACTCCGTCTCGAGCCACCACGGCTCTTTCTCCGGGATCCTCTGTACGGGCATCATCGGCGGGGCGCTCGTACCTCCGATCGTCGGCGCTCTCGGGGACGCGTTCGGCCTCCGGCAGGGGATGTTCTTCCTCTACCTGACCCTGGGATACATCCTAAGCATCGGCTTCTGGGCCAAACCACTTATCACGAACGAGACGATCTCGGACAAAAAGAGGAAGCTGGCCCTGGCCACGGAAGCGGCCGGAAAGGGCTGAGGGGGCGGCCGTGTCCATCATCGGCGTCGACCTCGGCGGGACAAACGTCCGGGCCGGGCTGGTCGAAGGCGGACGGCTGGCCAGGGTGGAAACGGCGGCCGTGCACGGCGATGGTCCGGAGAAGGCGGTCCTCGAGGACATCTTCGGGGTCATCGATCCGCTCATCGGGGCCGGCATCGAGGGGATCGGAGTCGGCGTCCCGAGTGTCGTGGACCTCAAGGGAGGGGTCATCTACGACGTCCAGAACATCCCCTCCTGGAAGAAGGTCCCCCTCAAGGCCCTTCTGGAAGAGCGCTACCGGATCCCCTCATACGTCAACAATGACGCCAATTGCTTCGCGACCGGGGAGAAATATTTCGGCAAAGGGAAGCCTTACGATAATTTCGTCGGCCTCATCCTCGGCACCGGCCTGGGCGCAGGCATCATCGCCAACGGTAGGCTTTTCTCCGGGGCCAACTGCGGAGCGGGCGAGTTCGGCATGCTGCCGTACAAGGACCGTAATTTCGAATACTACGCCTGCGGCCAGTTCTTCAAGAACGTCCACGGGACATCGGGAAAGGCGCTGGCGGAAAGAGCCCGGAAGGGTGACGCCGCGGCCATGGCCGTTTTCTGCGAGTTCGGGGGCCACCTCGGACAGGCTATGAAGGCCGTCCTCTACGCGGCCGACCCCGAGGTCGTCATCCTGGGGGGCTCGGTCAGCAAGTCCTACGCGCTCTTCAAAGACGCCATGTGGAAGGCCATGCAGGACTTCGCCTACTCGATTACGCTCCAGAAGATTAGGGTCGAGATCTCCGAAACGGAGAACATCGCCGTCCTGGGCGCCGCAGCGCTGTATCTGGACGCGCTGGCTCAATAGGCCGCGTGGGGATGCTCAGGGCTTGTTCTTGGACAGCTCCTGCTCGAGCCTCTTGATCTTTTCGTGGAGGCCTTCCTTCTCTCCCCGCCTCCTCATCCAAAGCATCCTGATGAGGATGCCTGCCGTGCCAAGGAGGATCAAAAGGCTCAGGACCGAAGCGTGCAGGAACGGGATCCTGACATTTTGCAGGAAACTCATGACGCCCGTGTCGTTCAAGTAAGAAAACACCGACAGGATAACCATGAAGCCGACCCACCAGATCATTGAAGCCCCCTTTCTCCGGACGGATTCTCCGGCGCCGGGTCATTGCCGGGAACGTCCGGGAAATAGTTCAAAATAGGATTCCTGTAGGATGATATATCATATCGGGATCGGGAATACAATTAACCATTTCGGGACCCCGGAACCATCAGCCGCTGGAATACGAACATGGAAATTCCTTGTCAAAACATGCGGCATCTGGTATTTAAAGAAAAACATCGGTCAGCACATTCCCCAACGACGGGCTGGACTTCGTCGTCCTGAGCAACATGAATGGCACGGGGCTGCCCGAGCTGCTCATCTGGACGGGATCTACGAGGCCAAGTGGACGAAGTAAGAAACAAGCAGGAAACCGCTCGGGGAGGGACGGCCGGAGGCTACAAACAGTTCTGGTCGGCCTTGACCAGCTTCGTCGCATCGAAGCCCTGGGCTTCGATCCTTCGGACGATCTCGTCGTAAAGCGCCAGGTCCATGGCCTGCGTCCGGGACAGGACCCAGAGGTATTTCCGGCTCGGGTCGCCGACGACCGCGTAAGTATAGTCTTCAGCCAGGTCGATGATCCAATAATTTCCCCTGAACGGCCAGAAAAACTGGACCCTGAGCTTGGCGTTGCCGCTTCCCTTGACGACGAAGGCCTTGCCCTTCGCACGGCTGACCTTGCCGTCAGGGCCGCCCTTCCGGCAGGTGTTGATGACCCGCACATATCCCCTGTCCGTCATCTCATATTCGGCCGTCGTGCAGTGACAGCCCTTCTCGAACCTCTGTGGGAAGGCAGCAATTTCGAACCATTTTCCCATGTACCGGCCAAGGTCGACCTTGTCAACGGTCCGGACCGGCTGGATTCCGGCACACCGGGCATAGAGGCCCGTCAGCCCAATGAAAAAGAAGATGCATGCTGCTGTTTTCATAGTTTCATTATCTCACGGCCCCCAGCCCTTATCAATGACCCCTAAAATTGCCGATAGGACGTGAGTCGGAATTCCGGGACATGAACCAATTCTATGGAATTGGTGTCGTGTCCCTGGAATTCCAGGTATCACAAGAAATCAGCGGCATTGCTTGAGAAGAAAGAATTCTATCGGCAATTTTAGGTGGCCCGAATTGACAGGGCCGGGGCCGACCGATAGAATAGGGAAACGACAGCAGGAACCCGATGAGGGAAATCACGGACCGGGGGTAGAATATCCATGAAAAGATACTGGCGGTGTTTCGTCTGCAACGATATCCATTACGGCGTCAAGCCTCCCGAGATCTGCCCGACATGCGGCGTCCGACACGCCTACGTTGAGGTCACGTCCGAGGAGGCTCGGAAGGTCGGAAGCCTGACCGAGGTGGAGTTCACCGAGGCGGACTTCCGCACGGCCATCGAACGGTTCACGGAAGGCAACGAGTTCCGGGTCACCAACGACAAGGAACGAATCGACATGCTCCTTGCCGGGATCTTCAACAACGAGCGCAACCACGGTCTCAAGTACTGCCCCTGCCGCCTGGCCTGCAGGGATTTCGCGGAGGACCTCAAGATCGTCTGCCCCTGCAACTTCCTCGTCCACGAAACCTACAAGGGCAAAGAGGACGGAGAATGCTGGTGCGGGCTCTTCATCAGGAGGAAAAAATGAAACGGCTGATCATGTTCCACGGGAGGGAATGCCCCCACTGCACGCGCATGATGCCCCTGGTCGAAAAACTGCATAAGGAGACCGGCATCTCCCTCGAGAAGCTCGAGGTCTGGCACGACGAGAAGAACGCCGACCTCATGCGCTCCTTCCGGCCCGTCATCGCCCCCAAGTGCGGCGGACAGCTCAAGACCCCGACCTTCATCAACACGGAAACGAACGACCTCGTGTGCGGCGAGATCGACTACGAAAAACTCAAGGAGTGGGCGACGAAATAAGGCTTGCCGGGAGCGGACGGCGCTCCTCCCCGCTGATCGGGGACACAATACCAGTTTCCGAATTTCCTGAAACGACGAAATTTCCAGGGGAGAATTTGGTAATTCGGAAATTGGTATTGTGTCCCCGATTTATCTGGCCAGATGGAGCCACGAGGCGAGTCCCCATAACAAGGCGCTGAAGAGGGCCGTACTGGGAATGGTCAAAACCCAGGTCCAAATGATCTTGTAGGCGACCCCCCAGTGGATGGCCGAAAACTTTGTAACGGCGCCAACGCCGATGATCGCACCGGTGATGGTATGGGTCGTTGAAACGGGAGCCCCCATGAGAGAGGCAAAGATAATCGCCGCCGCCGAGGCTGTCTCGGCACTAAACCCGTGAACGGGTTTCAGTTTCGTCATTTTCATGCCCAGGGTTTCGATCACTTTCCAGCCTCCAGCCAAAGTCCCC
>JALHVH010000434.1 GCA_022867105.1 Candidatus Aminicenantota bacterium | reverse complement strand
TTACGTAACATGACGCCTGGAGAGCGCCGAGGGACTCAGACTCGCCTTCTTGTGACCTTCCCCCGATGGGCGTTAGCGTACAGCCCATAGTAACGGACCATGACCTGCCCCTTGTCGGGAATATGCGAGGTCACCCGGGCGATAAACTCCAGATAATCCATCACCTCTGATTCTCAAGATCGCAATCGTCCGCATTTACAGGAACTTCCTCAAGCACACCCCCGTCCTGGGGTGATGATCTTCATCCTGGCGGTCATCGTCTTCGCCATCTCGGCCGGCTTTACCGTGCTGATGACTATTTTTTAAAACCGGCGAGATCCCTGCCCTGGCGGATGATCTCCGCGACCGTGGTTTCCACGATGACCCGGCCTTTGTCCTTGAAGGCCAGGGTCGGCTTGGCGTCTCTTTGAGGATGGTTGTTATCCTCTTCAGTTTCCCTTTTGCTTGTTCACCGGCCCCAAGTATTTATCGAGCCATACCAAAGTTTCCTTGATGAGCTCGGTCCGGGGCGCAAAATGAGAGGACGGATAAATCACCTGCCGTTTGTGCTCAGGTAGTGTTCCCAGAAGATCGAACATGGGCTTCTGGGATGACTCGACGGGGAAATAGAAATCATACTGACCGTTCAGCATCAAGACGGGCACAGTGACCCGCGGCAGGAAATTGATTTGGTCGGCTTCAGGAAAAGCTTTGGTATGATCCAGTCCCGCGACATATAGTATAGCGAGTTTTATCCTTTCTTCTATGGCGGGCATGATCGCCCCCATAGCACCTCCCCAGCTGAAACCATAATAGGCTAATTTGTCTGCGAGGATATCCTTTCGCGTTTCCAAATAATCGACCGACCTGCCCAAATCTTTTGCCCACATGATGACATGATCCCTATAGAAGGCGGTCTCGCTCGGGTAGTCAGAATCCAAACCGTCACCCCTTTCAAAAGTCCCCTTATACATTGGAAGGAGAACGGCTCTTCCATTCTTTAGGATAAAGTCAAACAGCCTTCTTCCATAATTCTCTATTGCCCCATTTGTGCTCATCTGAATAGCATTAGAACCCGGAAACAAGACGACCACCTGAAATGGAGGAGGGAAGCCTTTGGGCAGGTACAGTACGCCGAAAATTCTCTCATGTCCGTAAGCAGCATCAAAAGATATCCTTTGTCTTATCCAGTCAGGGCTGCTGCCATCCTCAGATTCTATCTTCGCGTTCAGCTCCGTCTTGTCATAAGCGTACAATCTCTTAAAAGCCTTGAAGATCTCATCCGAAACGGGTTTTTCTTTATAGTAATCTCGCTTGGCACGGACAAGGGGACGCTGCAGTTCGGCAAGATTGGCTTCTTCTTTCAAGTATTTTATACAGCGGAAGCCGTTGATCGGTGAACGGTCCCAGGCGGACTGAGCATAGGCGTCAATAAAGGCATATTCGGGGTCATTCCATCCCCCGCCAAGTATGTATTTGCCGTCCCCAGCATCATTCCAGCACCATTCCCGGACATTCCCGGCCATATCATAGGTGCCACAGGCGCTCATACCTCGCTGGTGGCCGACCGGTAATGTGCCAGCGCCGCTAAAATTGCTCAGGGGTATGATATCTGCGGACCACCATGGTGAAGCGGCGAAGTTCCAATGATATACCGTCGGAAGGCTCTTGCCTGCGTATCGGGCGTAGGCAGCGGCTTCATACCAGCTGATTCCGCCTACCGGATAGTTCTCTTTTCCTCCCGGATAATCTCCCCCCTCCCATGTTGCCGGCCCGGGTCGGCCTGTCTGATCCTTGAACTCGTTCACCGCCTGATCCCAAGGCACGATCCGGCCCTCCTTCGTGAAAGGGATTTTCCAGTATTCTTTTTTTTCGTATCCTCCGCTCTTAACAAACTCAGCGTAATCTTTATTAGTGACTTCGAATTTATCAATGAGATAAGCACCTAGTTTGACGGCTTTGAGTTGGTCAAGCCCTGGGCTGTAAATTTGGTATTCTTCGCCCGGCACCATGACCATTCCCGCAGGAAATTGACCGACCCGAGAGAGGGGGATATCGAAAGTTTTATCCTCAGCAGCAAAAGCCGCCTCCAAATCAACATATCCATCCATTTTTATATTAATCCTGTAATTTCCGACCGGCAGCCTGAGACCATTGACAGGCGTCTGCCCTTGATATTCCCAAATGGGGTCCGTTGGGAGATATCGGTTCAAATTAATCAGAGCGCCCGGGGGAGTTGTATGAATGGATGTGGTCCTTGCAAATGTGGGCCAAGCCTTGGTGAGCCTTGGATCCTTCGAAATATACTTTTCAGCTTTGCATGCGAGTTCAAAAGCGGCGAGATAGTCTCCTTCATAAGCCAGACGTGTGATTTCTGGAAGCGCCACATTATTCGCCCAGCGGACCTTGGCTTGGCGGCTGAGGGTGGAATAGGTCAAGAAACCCAGGGTGATGAGGATAAGAGCGGCAGGAACGCCGACAAGAGGCTTGCGGATGATGCGGAGGAAGGAACGAAGGTTGAGGACTCCAGCCTTCTCCTTTTCGAGAGCCGCATGGAGCTTCCTGAGGTCGGCCAGCATATCAGCAGCTGAGCCATAACGGTCTTCCACCTTCTTCCTCAGCGCCCGACGGATAATTCGCTCGAATTCTTCGGGCACTTTGGACACGATCGCCCTGAGCGGCTTCGGCTCCTCGTGGATAATATTATGGATGACGGCCGACTCCAGGTCTCCTCTGAACGGGATGTTCCCGCTCACGAGCTCATATAGGACAACTCCCAACGACCAGATGTCCGTCCGCGCATCGACCTTGTCGCCGCGAGCTTGCTCTGGCGACATATAGGCCACGGTTCCCAACGTCGTCCCTTCCTTAGTAAAGGCCGATCCTCCGCGCAGTTTGGCCAGCCCGAAGTCCATGATCTTGACCTGGCCGCTCCCGGTCACCATGATGTTCGCGCTCTTGACGTCCCGGTGGACAACCCCTCTCTGATGAGCCTTTTCCAAGCCGTCTGCCGCCTGGATTGTGATATCTAGAGCTTCTCCGATAGGCAGGGGGCCCTTTTTGATCTTTTCCCTGAGATTTTCTCCCTCGACGTATTCCATAACGATGAAGGGTTTATCTACGCTTTCGTCGACTTCATGAATCGTGCAGATATTCGGATGGGAAAGCGCTGCGGCCGTACGTGCCTCCTGAATAAAGCGTTCCCTGGCCTCCGGATTCATACTTAATTCCCGAGGAAGAAATTTGATAGCGACTATCCGCTTCAGCTTCATATCTTCGGCTTTATAGACGACGCCCATACCGCCGTGGCCGACCTCTTCCAGGACGCGGTATTTTCCGGCTAACAAGCTGCCAAGGGAAGCTCCCACACTCGGAGTTGCGAGGGTCCGGGTAAAAGCTTCCATCTCTTCTTCGGTGGCATGGATCGGCGTCCCGCATTTGCTGCAGAAACGTGAATCATCCAGAATCTCAGAATGACACTTAGGGCATTTGACGGCCATTGATCCCCTCCTAGCTTCTTGGGATGAAAATAACGCCATAAGGGAGAAAAGTCAATATGCGACTGGGGAATAATATCTCCATAGGTATTTCGTTTTCTGCTGAGCCGATTGGAGACGCATTTTCGCATCGATCATCCCATCTCGCCACTGTACGGAAGCATAAATCAAGGCTGGGAGCATATCAATGACGCCTGGAGAGCGCGGACGGACAACTTGAAAGCCGTCAGCGCTGCCCGATGAGCCGGAAATCACCCGGACCT
>JALHVH010000433.1 GCA_022867105.1 Candidatus Aminicenantota bacterium | reverse complement strand
GGCCAACCTTCTGGCCCACTGCGACCTTTTCGCCGCGGGCATCGCCAGGAGCGGGGCTTACAACCGGACCCTGACCCCATTCGGCTTCCAGAGCGAACGGAGGACACTCTGGGAGGCCCCCGACGCTTACATCCACGTGTCTCCCTTCATGCACGCCGACAAGATCAACGAGCCCATCCTGCTTATCCACGGCGAGGCCGACAACAACTCCGGGACGTTCCCCATCCAGTCGGAGAGGCTCTTTGCGGCACTGAAAGGGTTCGGGGCCACGGCCAGGCTGGTCATGCTTCCCCACGAGAGCCACGGTTATGCGGCCAGGGAATCCATCCTCCACGTCCTCGCCGAAATGTTCGAATGGTTCGATGTTCACGTGAAGGACCGGAAGTGAGAGGAAGACATTTCCACAATTTGTGTGCATAAGTATGTGGAAAAGTGAACGACTTGAGCATCTAAAGAATGGAAAGCCAGCGGGTTCTAATGATTAGCACACAATATGTGCACTCTTTCTCAAAAGGAGACATCCATGCCGCGGAAGAATAGTTTTTTGTTGACCGCTGCCTTCTTCATCGCCGCCGCCGTCCTTATTGCGGGCCCGGCCGGGGCCGAGACGTCTCTCAGGATCCTCGTCTCGAACGACGACGGGGCCGACGCGCCCGGGATCGCCGCGCTCGCCGACGCGCTCTCCCACGTCGGGACCGTGACCGTAGCCGCGCCTTCCCGGAACAGGAGCGGGGTCAGCCACGGGATGACCTTCAGCGGTCCGATCCTGGTCCAAAAGACGGCGAGAAAAGGGATGACCTGGTACGCCATCGACGCCCTCCCGGCCACCTGCGTCCGGCTGGGTCTCGAAGCGCTCCTCCCGGAAAAGCCGGACGTCGTCGTCTCGGGGATAAACCGCGGGGAGAACACCGGGCTCGGCGCCTTCTATTCGGCCACGGTCGCCTGCGCCCGGGAAGCCGCTTTTCAGGGGATCCCCTCGATCGCCTTCTCCCTGGAGTCTTCGCCGGCGATGGACTATACGGCCGCCGCGGATTTCATCGTTTCCATCGTCCGGGAGGTGAAGAAAAGGGGGCTCAGGAGAGGGACCTACCTCAACGTCAACATCCCCGCCCTGCCCAAGGAAAGGATCAAGGGGGTGATGGTCACCAGGCTGGACCAGCGTCCTTCGCTGGAGAGCTACGAGGGGAGGACGAACCCTGAGGGGCAGATCACCTTCTGGCCGCTTTACAAGGAGCTTGGGGCCGGCGACACAAAAGCGGACATGTGGGCGCTCCGAAACGGATACATCTCGGTAACACCCATGATCATCGACCAGACCGACGGGGCCGACCTCAGCGGCCTGAAGAATTGGGAGGCCTTGACGTGGAAGGGCCGGAGCAGGCCTTGACGCAGATGCCGCAGATGAATTGCCCGACAAGTCCCCTGTTCCGGAACTCCTTGAGCTTCTCGAAACAGCCGAGATGATCGAAATCCTCCCGGCGCTCCTTGATGGCGTCGGCGGGACAGGTCGAAAGGCACTTCCGGCAGGCGCCGCAATCCGCCGCCATCGGC
>JALHVH010000432.1 GCA_022867105.1 Candidatus Aminicenantota bacterium | reverse complement strand
GTCGGCTTCTTGGGGTCACCCCTCCAGGCGAGGGCCTTGACCTCGGCGTCATCGAACAGCTCGCCCTTCGAGGCATGCATCCCCGCGTTCCCGGCCCGGATGAAGTGGTCGATATACCAGGGCGTGAACGTCCGGGCGTAGCGCTTCGCCTCTTCCTTGATGCTGAAAATGTCCGAGGCCAGCAGCCCACTCGTGGATCCAAGTCGGACCGCCCGCTGCCGGAGCGCGTCGGCCTGGGCGCGGATATAACCCTTCGCTATCTGCTCGAAAGACTTCTCCCGCGCCTTAACCCGCGCCTCGTAGGTCCGCCAGAGCCGCTCCTTTCGCTCCGGGACCGTCCAGAAGGACGCTTTCACCGCCGCCCTTGCCTTCGCCAGGGCCGCCTTGCCTTCGTCGCCCCGGGGCTTCTCCTCGTCCACTGGCTTGTCTTCGGGCTTCTCTTTGTCTGTCGGCTTTTCGTCAGGCGTCCCTTCGACAGACGGCTTGAGCGCATTCGGCACCGGTTCGGGTTCTTCGATTGCGATCGCCAAAGGGATCATGCCGACTGGCACAAGAATCACATCCCCCTCCGGGACTTCGTCCTTTCCAGCCGCGACCCGCTTCTCGTTGATCTTGAGGAAATTTGCCGCCGTCAAATAAGCATACTTCTGCGCCTGGTCCTCCTGAAGTGCCTCGATCTTGTCCCGATCAACGTCGAGCCTCACGTTCGGGCCGAACATCGGCGAGAGCCATCTATTCAAGTCGTCCCGGAGCTCGTACATGAGCGGGAGAACGGTCTCGACATAAAGCCCCTTCCGGGCTTCCTGCTTATTGCTATAGGTCGCGTATTCAGCGTCCCCAATGAGGCACGGATCCACGTTGAATACCGTGCAGATATCCCGCTTAGTGAGCTTCGTCGAGTTCAGCCAATCGAGATCCTTCGGGTTCATGGCGAAGTTGATCCACTTCAGCCCGCCCTCGAGGAGGAGCGGGTTGCCGGCGTTTTCGTACCCGCCCCACTCGTTCTTCATCATGTCCTTGAGCCGGTTGAATGTGTCCTGGGTGAGGGTCGTGTCTGTCGAAAGCGCTCCCGGCGGACGCATGTCGTTCTGGAGGAGGCGCATGTTCCACTCGGCCGACATGTTCACGACGTCAACGCCGCGGCCCGCCACTTCGAGTGGGGAGAGGCCGAAGAAGTCGTGCGTCGGGTGGAAGAGCCGCGAGTGCATGACCTGGGCGAACTCGAACTTCTGCTCCTTCCCCGCGACCGTGTAGACGTAACCCCCAACCAGGGCCCCGCCTGTTCCCGGAAGGATCGTCATCCTGTCCGGGCGCGCCAGCCAGAGCATCAGCGGGGACTGCGTCCCTATCCTCCCCGCTATCGTGTAATCGTTGCCGGCCAGGAGGAGGTAGGAGAAGTATTTGGCGATGAAGGCGCGCTTCCCATCGTTCTCGTTCGGCCTGTCCAGGAGCGTGAGGATCGGATGCTTCGGGGCGTCCTTTTCCCCAACGAAGGCTTTCCACTCCACGCCCGCAGCCGCCCGGGCCACCTGATTGACGCAGGCGTAGACCGTCATGCAGTTCTGATATCCGGCCTCGGACAATTTGTCATATTGTTTCGGGGTCCAGATTGCCGACTTCCCTAGTCCTAGGGCGGCGACGATGAGTTGAGCCAGGGGATCCCTGTAGCCCGGCTTGATGGACTTAGTTCTCGGGATCTCCCCGAACATCAGGAATCGCACTCGGTCGATAAGGTTCATAGCCTTAGAGTCTCCTTATGCTGGGCTCTACCCTCGGCCCTCCGATGAGCCAATAGGCCAGGGCCAGGGCGATGACCGCGTCGTCGTGATAGCCTTCCGGGGCCGAGTAGTGGACCATGCCCGATGACCCGATGGCGTATTCGAAGATCTCGAGCTCGTTCGTCTGGACCTTTTCGTCAAGGATGCTGATTTTCTTCTGGTCGAAGCCGATCATTAGGGTCTCGATGAGCTTTTTCTTACTGTCGGCCGTGAATTTATAACCCTGGACATCAAGGCCGGCCCGACGAAGATCCTCATAGATGGGATCGCCGACGCCGGTCGCGTCCACGTTGAGCTTCGCCCTATAGCGCCTTATGACCGGGATGATGCGCTCCTTCTGGACCGTCCAGTCGAGTAGATTGAAACGATCCCAGAAGACCTGCCGGCCGGCCTGGTCGAGGATCGTCAGCACCGTGAAGTCGGTCAGCCGTGCCAGATCCAAGCCACCGTAGTATTCCTTGCCGACCAGCGGCTCCTCGCGTATCGATCCGATGCACGCCCCGATATTCCTGAACACGCCCGCGCTGTTCTCCAGGAACTCGGCTAGGTACTCCTGGCTGAACACGTCGACCGGGAGCGATTGTCGCGCCTGCTCAATGTCTGAGGCCAAGACCTTTGGATTATCGCTCGACGGGAATCTCCAGCTCTTGAAGGCGGGTTGTAGTGGGTCCTGCCCCCGTGTCCATAATTCGTAGAACCAGTTCTTACCTTTAGGCGTCGTTAAGAACATGACTCTGCCGCCCGTATCCGATACGGCAGGGCGCACGACCTCTTCCCATACATCTCGCTTCTGTCGAGCGGCTTCATCCATCACGGCGCGCCGGAGCCCCGCGCCGCGCAAGGTCTCGGGATTGTCGCCCGACTTGAAGTGGATGACCGCATCGTTCACGAACTCAATCCGCAGTTCAGACTGGCTCACGTCCTTAAACACGGCATCAGCCCCACCGCGCCGGAAGGCCGCAGTCATGTCGCGGAAGACGGCCTTACTCTGCGGATAGATGGGCGAGATCCACCAGTTCTCGCCGCCTTCATTGCACGCGCCCTCGGAAATCCAGTTTTGTCCCATGAGTGTCTTGCCCCATCGCCTTCCACAATCGACTACCGGGAACCGGGCCGGATGAGAGAGCACCTCAAGTTGAGACGGCCGCGGATCAAATAGGCTTATCTTTATCATCCTGTTTGTTTTCCGTTATTATTCCAGGAGGCATGTAACTCTATCGGCCCGCCTTCCGGCCCGGAGTGTTCAAGCGGCTGACTGACCTTGCCCATGAGTCTGTCGGCATAGAACTCGCGCGCTCCGGGACGATGGCGCCGGACCTCTTCAATGACGATGTCCGCGAATTCCTCCGGATCAAGTTTCTTAGCTAGGGCATTGGCAAACCTGACCGTATAGGATTGAGCCTCGTGGTTTCGGTTTCCTCCCGCAGAGTTCCGCCTAGAATCCGGACCCTTGGCGAACGGCTTCCCGCGCTGTTTTTTTACAGCCTTTCCGCAGGAATTTGCAGTCTTACTGGGCATTATCGTCTTTTTTCTTTTCTTATTTCTGCTATCGCTACCGCCACCGTTTTATCAGCCACATGAAGCGCATTAAGGCCATTGAGAGTTTCGAGTGCTTTGGAGCTGTCAAATTCGAGGACGACGCGAGTCGCCTTGTCGCCCGACACGAGGCTCTTACTGCTGATTTCCTTAATCAACGCTTCGAAGCCGATCTTTTTCATCTCTACCCCTTCCGCTCCAGAAGCCGATCGACCTT
>JALHVH010000058.1 GCA_022867105.1 Candidatus Aminicenantota bacterium | reverse complement strand
ATTAATTCTCTAGAATAGTATCGTGTCCCTGGAATTCCGGGGATCACCAGAAGTCGACGTCATAACTTGAGAAGAAAGAGTCCTATCGACAATTTTTGGAGAATGGTTCGGTAGAACCCCCCTCATTTTTCTTATATACTAGGTCCACATGTACGCCCTCGGCATCGAAACATCATGTGACGAGACCGCGGCCGCTGTCCTGACGGACGGGTTCGAGGTCCTGAGCAATGTCATCCTGTCCCAGGACGAAGTCCACGCGCCCTACGGCGGGGTCGTGCCTGAGCTGGCGTCGCGGCAGCACATCAAGACGATCGATGCCGTCGTGGGGGAGGCGCTGGCGAGGGCCGGGGTCGAGCTCAAGGCGATCGACCTCTTTGCTGTGACCCAGGGACCGGGCCTCATCGGCTCTCTCCTTGTCGGGCTTTCGTTTGCCAAGGGATTGGCTTATTTCTTCAAAAAACCGCTCGTCGGCATCGACCACCTCGAGGGGCATGTCGAAGCGGCCTTCTTGGAAAACAGGGATATCGGTTTTCCCGCGCTTGCCCTTCTTGTCTCGGGCGGACATACGTCGCTCTATCTTCTCGAAAAGAAGCTTTCCTACAGGCTCCTGGGCAGGACGCGCGACGACGCGGCCGGCGAAGCCCTCGATAAGATCGCCAAGTTCCTCGGGCTCGGTTACCCGGGCGGCCCGCTCATCGAAAAGCTTGCGGCCGGAGGAGACCGGACGGCGTTCGCGTTCAGCAGGCCGCGGATCAAGGACGCGCCCCTCGACTTCAGCTTCAGCGGCCTCAAGACCGCCGCCCTGAAGCATATCCGCGAGAGCGGGATCACGAAAGAGCATCCGCGGCTTGCCGATTTCCTGGCCAGCTTCGAGGAGGCGGTGGCCCGGCCGCTCGTCGACAACCTCGCCAGGGCCGTGGACGAGTTCGGGCCGAAGTCCCTCATCCTCTGCGGCGGTGTCGCCCGGAACACGCGTCTCCGGGCGCGTTTCCGGCAATTCGCGGACCGGCAGAAGCTTCCCGCCTTTATCCCCTCGCCGAAGATGTGCACCGACAACGCCGCCATGGTGGCTGCGCTGGCCCTCGAAAAGCGCGCGGCCGGGATCCCCATGTCCGTCGACCTCGACCTCGACGCCTATCCGAGGTAAAGGCAAGCCCTTCAAGGTCTGCTCAGCCCGTCCTGTCCAAACCCCCAGCCCGCACCAAACGTAAGAGATCCGCACCTTTTAAGGAGCCGCTTTCTATGCCGTTGTAGGCTGATCTTTGCATTGCCGCTGCGAACCCGTCTCGATGTTCCTGGTTTACCGGGCCGGCGTGATCGAGAAAAAATATGGGTCGATAAGCATGTTTTCAGCGGAGTGTTTCTTGATCTCGACGTCGATCTCGTAAATGTAGAGCCCGTTCCGCAGGTAGTAAGCCGGCAGCTTGAAGGTGGTTTCCTTCTTTTGAAGGACCGTCCGGTCCTCGAAGAGCGGCAGGTCGAAGAAGCGTGTTCTGACCTCGTATTCCCCTTTCTCCGAACCGTATCCGATCTTGACTTCGTCGAGCTTCCGGCGCGAGCTGAAGAGGATTCGGTAACGCTTTTCGAAGTGGAGGTACATGTCCCCCCACGGTTTGATGACGACGCCCCTTCCCATCGGGAACGTATGGAGGCCGAGAGCGCGCGTCTCCGTGTATTTGATCGTTTCGGCCGGATAAAGGGAGTCCCTAGGATAGAGAACCCAGAGGACGAAACCCGCGCCGAGCATCCCGAAGACGACCAGGGAAGGAACAATCGGCCGAACTTCCTTCTGTCTCTTGATGAAAGCATAAACCAGGACGAAAACCAGCAGGGCCGCGACCCATAT
>JALHVH010000431.1 GCA_022867105.1 Candidatus Aminicenantota bacterium | reverse complement strand
CCGGCTTGCTTTTGCCGTTTTCGATGAACGTGTTCGTCATCCGCGGTATCGGGATGTAGCGGAAGCTTTCCCGGCGGCCGTTTCCGGTCCGTTCCATCTTGAGCTGTTTGGCCGAGAGGACATCGCTCATGAAGGTCATCAGAACGCCGTCCTTGATGAGGACGTTGCGCTTCATCTGTGTCCCCTCGTCGTCGAAGTCCGTGGTCCCTCGGGCGCAGAGAAGCGACCCGTCGTCGACCATGGTGAAGACCTCGCTGGCGACCTTCTTCCCCATCTTGCCGACGAAAACGCCCGTCTTGCGGGCGATGTTGTCGGCTTCGAGCGGATGTCCGACGGCTTCGTGGACAAGGACCCCGCCCCAGCCGTTCTGCATGACGACGTCCATCTTCCCGGCCGGCGCATCCTTGGCCTCGAGCATAATGACGGATTCGCGGGCGCAGGTCCTGGCCACGTCCTCGGGCTTGACCTCATCGAAAAGCTCCAGGCCGGCGTGCCGGCTGAGCCGCTCGCGGCCCATGTGGGACGTTCCGTTGCCGACACCCAGCGCCTGGACGATAAAGAATATCAAAGGCAGTTCGTCATTGAGATAGAGGCCCTCGCTGTTGGCGATCGTCCGGCCCCGGACCTCGTCGTAATAGCTGACCGAAGCCATTTTAATTTTCGGGTCATAGGCGAGGGCGGCGTCGTGGGCGCGCTTGATGATCTCGACGCGCTTCTCGTCGGCCACAGCGCCAAGCGGGACTTTCACGGTGATGAAGGACGGCCGCTTCTCCTCCCGGATATCGATCGGTTTCTCAGCCTTTGTTCCCCGGGCGATATAAGACGCGACCTCAGCCGCCCGGAGGAGCTTTTCCTCGGAAATCTCGTCTGTATAGGCGTATCCCGTCTTGTCGCCTGAGATGACGCGCACCCCGGCGCCTTGACTGATCCCGAAGACGGCGTTCTTGAACTTGGCTTCCTCCATCAGGATCGTCCGGGACGTCCGATGCTCGATATAGACCTCGGCGAACTCCCCGCCCTGGACCAGGGCCTTGCGGATGATCCTGTCAAGGAGGACCGTGTCGAGCGGGGGCGCCTGCTGTTGGACCGGCGCACCGGCGAGGGCCCGGCCGAGGAGCGACGGCGCCGCGGCGACGGCGATCCCTCCCTTCAGGCCGAGCTCCAGGAATTTGCGTCGAGGCATGTCCTCAACAAAATAGCACGGAAGAGTCATGATTTCCTCCTTTCCGGATCGGTCGTTGACATGAGCGCTCATTATAGCGCATCGCACGGTCATTTTTCAAAAAATAGTAAAAAACCGACATCGGCTTCATCATCCTGACCGCAGGGCTTTCGAAGTTTCTGTTTTGGAATAAGAAGAACTTGGCCGGATAATTTCATGAAGGCGAAAAAAACATTTCGCGTCCGGGCGCCGATTGTTTTACAATAGGGCGCGATAAAGTTGCAGGAAACTATAATGACGAAGACGCACACGATCCAGGTCCTGTCCCCCGCCGCGACGCTTCGCGTCGGCGAGGGCGACCTCTTAGCGGACGTCCTCCAGTCCGCGGGGATCCCCCTCAGCCTTTACTGCGGCCGGAGGGGTGTGTGCGGCAAGTGCTTCGTGGAGATCGTCCGGGGGGGGCTTCCTCAATCCGGAGATGAGGAGGCCGCCCTCCTCCGTCAGAAAAAACTCTCTTCCAGGCACCGGCTGGCCTGCCGCTATAAGGTTCACGGCGGCCTGACCGTCAGGGTCCCTGAACGCTCGCTTCTCAGGCAGGTGGAGGTCCTCGATACGGGAATTCCGGCGCCTATCTATCCCGAACCCGCAGTCAAAAAGATCGCCCTCGACCTCTCCTTCCCCACTCTCGCCACGCCCTTTTCGCTCGTCGAAGCCCTGGAAAAGAGATTGGCGAAACGCCT
>JALHVH010000430.1 GCA_022867105.1 Candidatus Aminicenantota bacterium | reverse complement strand
GCCACAAATCCATCAAGACCACAGAAATCTATTCTCACCTGTCGGACAAGCATCTCCAGGAGGTCGTAAACCACCTTCCAAGTCCGAAATTGGGCACACTTTTGGACACACCCTTGGTTTTACCGGGCCGTGGAATCGTGCAAGTGGTTGAAAAGAAAGTGGTGGGCGATACAGGACTTGAACCTGTGACTTCTACCGTGTGAAGGTAGCACTCTGCCGCTGAGTTAATCGCCCACGGCGGCCCTATTTTACGTCATTCGCCGGCAATGTCAATTTCCCTTGGAGCCCCAGCCCCGGCGGCCGGAGAAACTTTGATTGACAAGCGCCAATTTTCTCAATATAAATGAATTAATGGCCATCAGAAGGTGTCCTTACTGCCGGGCGATCATCGACGAAAAAGACCCGTACTGCAACAACTGCGGCACCCAGCTCCTCTTTCCCGAGGATGCCGCCGTCGAAGAGGAGATCAAGGGGGAAAAGATCGTCGACGCGGACGTCGAGGAGAAGGACTACGAGATCCCCGAACCCGGGGATACAGCGTCCGGAACGGAGGGATCCGCCGGGGAGGAAGAGCTCGAGGAGAACGAGACCGAACCGGAAGAAGTGATCCTGGTCGACGAGAACAAGCGTGACGAGGGGGGCAAGAAAAGTAAGGCCGAGCTCGTCCCGGAGGAAAAGGCCCCGGAGGAGACGCCCGCCGGTATGCCTGCCGGGGGGGATGCCCTTCCGGCGCTTTCCGCGGAGCCCGGCGCAGAGATTTCTGCGGAAGGAGTTCCTGTCATATTCGCGGCCGAAAGCGAAGGAAGCGCAGGGGAAACGGAAGAGGGGAAGGCGGAGAAGCTCGAAGACGAACCCGAGACGGAAGAGCAAGTCCCGGCCGGGAAGAAACCCCTGACCTTTGATACCCGGGAACTGGACCTGATCGGCAGGACGGCAGAGCTGGGAAAGGAGCAGATCGAGAAATTCTTGGAGGTCCTCAAGGAAAGAGAAGAGGAAAGCAAAGCCCGGAATATCAAGCCCCCGGAGACTGGAGATCATCTCCCCCCTTGGGCGAGCGGGATGAAGGAGAAGGCCCCGGCCTCCGGATTCGAGGGAGGGGACGCGGCCATGGGCCGGGAGGAAGCGGAGGAGCAGGAAGACCTGGAAGCCGGCGAGCCGCTGCCGGAGCGCGGGGAGGAAGCCGCCGAAGAGAAAGATGGGCGGCCCGCCCGCCGGGTCGCGGATTCGGGGATCGGTCTCCCGGAAAAAGTGCCCCAGGCGACGCTTCCCTTCGAGAAAGCGATCCCGAGGGAAGAGACCCCCACCGAAGGGAAGGTCGCTCCCTTCCGGAAGGATGAACCCTACGAAGAGGAGGCGGAAGAGGAAGAAGCCGCGAGGGAGCGTCCGCCGTTCAAGCTCTCCGTTTTCCTCAAAGCCAAGTCCTTCGATGTCCTCTTCGTGGCCGTCTTCTGGCTCATATCCCTGTGGCTCGCCGCCCGTTCGATGAACGTAACGATCTTCCAGATGTTCGGTGTCGTCCCGTCTGGCCTATTCGTCTTTTTAGGGGCCCTCCTCGTCCTCTATTTCTTCCCGTTCTATTTTTTCCTCGGCGAGACGCTGGGGGACAGGCTTTTCCGGGACGAGGACTAGGCCTGGACCTCTTCGCCCAGTTCGAAATTCTTTCCCAGGAACCTTTCCTGTGCCCGTTCATCCGCGGCGATTTTTGAAGGGGCGCCTTCGATCAGGATCTCCCCCTCGTCGATGATGCAGGCGCGGTTGACGACCTTGAAGGTGTCCCGGACGTTGTGGTCGGTCAGGACGATCCCGATCCCTTTGTCCCGAAGACGGAGGATGATCTTCTGGAGTTCGACGATGGTCAGGGGATCGATGCCCGTGAACAGCTCGTCCAGAAGGAGGAATTTGGGATTGAGGACGAGGGCACGGGCGATCTCGAGCCTTCGCCGCTCGCCTCCGGACAGACTGTCGGCCGACTGCCCGGCCAGGTCGAGGAGGCCCAGCTCGCCGAGGAGTCGACGGCCGATCTTTCTCCGTTCCGGCCGCGTGTGGGGAAGAAATTCGAGGATCAGCTTGAGGTTGTCCTCCACAGAGGCCTTGAGGAAGGTCGAGCCCTCCTGGGGAAGATAAGTGACGCCGTGATTGGCCCGGTTGCTCGTGGTCATACGGGAGATGTCGGTCCCGTCGAGGAAGATGCCGCCGCTGTCCGGCCGGACGAGCCCCACGATCATCTGGAAGGTGGTCGTCTTGCCGGCCCCGTTCCGGCCGAGGAGGCCGACGATCTCCCCCGCCCGGACCTCGAGGGATAAATCCCTGACGACGACCCGGTTGTTGTAACTCTTGGTCAGTCTCTCCGCCCGAAGCACCGGCATGGCCCGATCTCTCCTTGTCGGCTAAAATACTAAGGGCAATTTCTCGGACTGTCAAGGAAAGATGAGCATCGTCGTGAGCGCTTCGATGAGCCCGGACCCCGGATCAGATCCCGAGAGATAACCGCTCGGCGAGGGCCGAGGGAAGTTTTTCGTCGAGAATCTTCTTCTTGGCCTCCGCGACGTCGTACTCGACCCGGAAGAACTTCACGGTCCGGGCGTCGGAGTCATAGACGGCGAAGGCGGCCCGGGCATTTCGGTCCCGGGGCTGGCCCACCGACCCCGGGTTGATGAGGTAGCGCACGCCTTTCTCCAGTTTGACCTCGTTGGAGTTGCCCTCGAGGAACGTCCCTTCGACGGCCTGGTCCTTTTCGGAGTAGACGAAGGGAAAGTGGGTGTGGCCGAAAAAGCAGATCGGCGTTTGGAAGTAGCCGAAGGCTTCGGCGGCATCGAACTCTCCGAAGATGTAGTAGTCCTCGTCGAAGGGCGCGCCGTGGCAGATCGTGATCGTCTCGTGGACGATCTCCGGGCTCTTCTGGAGCCTGTAAAGGAAGTCGAAGTTCTTCTTCGTGATGTGGCCCTTCGTCCAGTAGATGGCGGAGGCGGCGATGGGGTTGAACGTCTGAACGGAGTCCAGACCGCTGACGGCCTTGTCGTGGTTGCCCCGGACGATGGAGAGCGGTCTGAGCGTTAGGACCTTCTGGACGACCTCGTTTGGGGAGGCCCCGTAACCGACGAGGTCGCCCAGGCAGAGGTAATGATCGATCCTCTTCTTCTGGATGAACTTGAGGACCGCGTGGAAGGCCTCCATGTTGCCGTGGATGTCCGTGAACACGAGGTAGCGCATCGTCCTTCAGGTCCTCCCCGTGGCTGAAGCATACAGCTTGTCGGCGTGGAATGAGCTCCGGACGAGCGGCCCGGCCACGACGTCGGCGAAGCCGAAATCCAGCGCGATCGTCCGGAGCTCGTCGAACTCCCTGGGGGAATAATACTTCTCGACCGGGGCGTTGGCCTGAGAAGGCTGGAGGTATTGGCCGATGGTCAGGAGGTCGCAGCCGGCCCGCCGCAGGTCGGAGAGCGTTTGGAGGATGTCCTCCTGCCTTTCGCCCAGGCCGATGATCAAGCCGGACTTGGCGAGGGCCTTCCTCCTCTTGGCGGTCGCCAGGACTTCGAGAGACCTCCGGTAGTTGCCGGCCGGCCTGCGGATGATCGGGTAAAGGGATTCCGTGGTTTCCAGGTTGTGGTTCAGGATGTCCGGTCCCGCCTCAAGCACAGCGTCCAGAGCCTCCATGCTGCCGTCGAAATCCGGGACGAGGACCTCGATCTTCGTCCAAGGCGATCCCTCGCGGACGGCACGGATGGTCCGGGCAAAAATCGAGGCTCCTCCGTCGGCGAGGTCGTCTCTTGTCACGGAGGTGATGACGGCATATTTCAGGCCCAGCGAGCGGACGGCACCCGCGACGTTCTCGGGCTCGGCCTCGTCGGGAGCCGAGGGCCTCCCCTTGGCGACGGCGCAGAAACCGCAGGCCCGCGTGCACGTGTCCCCCAGGATGAGGAACGTGGCCGTCCGGTTGGACCAGCACTCCCCGATGTTCGGGCAGCGGGCGCTCCGGCAGATCGTGTGGAGCCGGTGCGCTTTCAGGACCTCGGAGACGTGGAAGAAGTTCGGGTCCGATGGCAGTTTGACCTTGAGCCAGACGGGTTTCTTGTCCCTTCCGGGCATTCCCTTCCCCTCGGGCGGTCCTGAAATTCGGGCGGCCGTGTTCACAAACTTCTTTTTCGATGGCTAAAAAATTCCGAAAAAAGGAGGACCTGTCAATATTCCAGATCGCGGTCTCTCTTGACCCGGCGTCTCATCCGCTTCCGGGCCTGGGCTTCCTTCATGCGGCGCTTTTCGCCGGGTTTGAAATAAGTGGAATGTTTCTTGATCTCCTTGATGATCGCTCCCTGCTGAACTTTCCTCTTGAATCGGCGAAGGGCGGATTCTAAACTCTCACCTTCATCGAGCACAACGAATGCCAAAAAAATTCACCTCCATTCTTTCGGAAAGTACCTGATTTTATACCCGATTCACCGGGAATTGTCAATGGCCTCGATTTCGTTGAGAGCCGGCCTGTCTAGCCTGTCTGCCTCTTCTTTATTTGATACCCTGCTTTCTTAATGCATGCCAGCGCGCCGATCCTCATGGGTTCGATGAAGGGCACGGCCAGGTCCTCCTGGCGGAGGACGAGCGGGACCTCGGTGCAGCCGGCCATGATCGCTTCCGCCCCGCTCCGGACGAGGCCCCGGGCGACCCCCAGGATAAGGCGCCTCGAGCGGCCCGTCGTGATACCGGCCTTGATCCCCCGCTTTCCATATATGGCCTCCATGACCTTTTTCTGTTCGTCTTCGCCGGGGACGATGACCTTGATACCGGCACCGGCAAAGGCGTTCTGGACGATCCCGGCGCGGACCGTCCCGGCCGTGGCGATGAGACCGATCCTCCGGATCCCCGGGATGGCGGCCCTGACGTGCTTTCGGGCCTCATCGAGGAGGTTTACGAACGGGACGTCCTCCCGGGCGACGATGTCCTTGAGGAAATGGTGGGCCGTGACGCAAGGCATGACGACGAAGTCCGCTCCCGCCAGCCTCAGGGCTTTGACGCCCTCGGCGAGCATGGGGGCCGGGCTATCGCTCGCATGGAGGATGGCGTCGGTCCGGTCGGGGACACGCGGGTCGCTTCGGATGATGACGGGGACGTGCTCCCGATCCCTGTCCGCGGCGGTGTTCCGGATGATGAGATCGAAGAAATAGGCCGTGGCCTTGGGGCCCATTCCCCCGAGAATGCCTATCGTTTTTTTCTTCATGTTTTCCTTGAGGCCCGTTATCGATTAGGAACCATTATAATCAAAAAGCGCAGGACAAGCCAGACACCCAAAATTGCCGATGAAAAAAAATGAATCCTATCGGCAATTTTAGGAGACAGGTCGTCTATGAGCTTAACTTTTTGGCGCCAATAGCTATAATAAGGAAAACAATGGCGGACACAATAAAAGACCGCGTTCT
>JALHVH010000429.1 GCA_022867105.1 Candidatus Aminicenantota bacterium | reverse complement strand
TTTCGCGCGTCGCGGCGTTCTCCGCGAGGGCCAAATCGCGGACATCGTCATCTTCGACCCCGACAAAGTGATCGATAAGGCGACCTGGGCTGACCCTCATCAATACCCCGAGGGCATCCCGCATGTCATCGTCAACGGCCGGGCCGTGATCGAGAACGGCGAGCACACGGGCCGGTTTCCGGGAAAGGTCCTCAGGAAAGACGGCTGAGGCGGGGCGTGAAGAAAGGTCTTGTCTTCCTGACCCTCTTGGCGGGTCTCTCGGCGGCGGAAATAGTTCTGCCGTCTGAAAAAGCCCTTTTCCAGGTTCCATCGGGAGCGTCCTTGGAGCTGGAATTCCGGTCGCTCCAGCCGGGCGAGGTCCTTTTGGTATCATTGCCGGATCCCGCCGGGGTCCGCAGGGCGGTCGTCGTTTTCCGGGACAGGGAATACGTTTTGACCAGCGCCTTACGCTTCGCCTTTGTCGGTCTCGACCTGGGGCTCGAGCCCGGATCGTTCCCGATGACCGTTACGTTCGAGAGGACGAACGGCGGCCGGGAATCCGTCCGAAGGGACATCGTCGTCGAAGCGAAGGAATTCCCCAGGAAAAAACTCTGGGTCAAAGAGAATTTCGCGTTGCCGCCCAAAGAGGTTGAGGAACGCATCCGCCGGGAAGCCGAGCTTGTCGCCTGGGTCTACGGGATCATCACGCCGCGGTGGCTTGGGGACGGAGCGTTCTTCCAGCCGAACGAAGGGAAGGTTTTCCCGAACTTCGGCCAGCGCCGGATCTACAACGACGCTCCCCGTTCGACCCACACCGGCGTCGATATCGCCGCCCCGCAAGGCGATCCCATCCGGGCCGCCAACGCGGGGAAGGTGGTCCTCGCGAGCCACCTGTATCTCTCGGGCAACGCCGTCATCATCGACCACGGGCTCGGCGTGTTCAGCTTCTATGGCCACATGTCGAAGATCTTGGTGAAGAGGGGACAGGCCGTCGGGAAGGGCGACGTCATCGGGAAGTGCGGCACGACGGGACGGTCCACCGGTCCGCACCTCCACTGGGCGGTCCGGGTCTTCGACAGCCGCGTCGACCCGTTCTCCTTGTTTAGTTTCGAATCGCCAAGCTTTAATAATAAAGAATTATCTAGATAAAGCTTGATATATACTGATCAATCGCATAAACTATTTCCATGAAAGAACAAAAAGCCAGCTTGGCTTTCAAGATTGACGTCCGGTTGGCGGACCGGGTTAGGTCGTTCTGCCGGGAACGGGGGGTCAAGTACGGGTTTTTCATCGAGAAAGCCTTGGAAGAGAGGCTTCAACGGGAGGAGCTGAAAGAGGACCTTCTAGACCTCAAAGTCCTGCGACCTTCCGAGAAGGAGGCCGTCTCCCTTGAGGATTACCTCAAGGACAAGGCCCATGAGCGACCTTAGCCTCTTCCTTCTTTCCCGGGCGCAAAAGGACATGGACCGATTCGGGCATAAGGTTCTGCGTCAGCTCTTAGAGAGGGTCAAGAGCCTGGCGCGCGACCCTCATCCTCCCGGGAGCTTGAAGCTGATCGCAGACGAAGGGTATCGCCTAAGGTCGGGAGATTATCAGATCCTCTACCGTATCGATGAAGAAAAAAAGGCCGTCTACATCTACCGGATTAAGGACCGAAAAGACGCTTATTGATGGTCGGCCACGCTCCGAACGAAAGGATCGAACGCTGATACATTTCCATCCGCTCGAATAGACAGGATGCTGGAGATCCATGAGATCTGATTTCCGGCATCGGGCTACGCTTCCGGAGGAAATTCCGGGACACCTACCGAATGACGATGAAGAGCAGGCCCCGGGATGCTTTCTTGATTAAGGGTGTGTGTTGACAACCTTTTCTTTCGTTCTTATAGTAGAGGCCTGATTTTCGGAAGGAACGTAAGCCCATGTCACTAAGCCCCGGGATACACGACAGCCTGGCGGAAGCCATCCGCGCCGCCTACCGGTCCGGACAGGAGGACGAAGCGCTGGAACCCATTGTCAAGGTGGACAGTTCCGGCAGGCCGATCGGAAAGATCTCGAAAGGGGATTCCCTTATCTTCTACGACATCCGCGGCGAGCGGGAAGTCGAGCTCACGGAGAGCCTGACCGACCCTTGTTTCTCCCATTTCCCGGCAAAGAAGCTCGATCTCAATTATGTCACGCTCATCGAATACTCCAAGGCCCTCAACGTCAAGGTTGCTTTCCCTCCCGAGGATCACCTCAAGAACACGCTGACCGAGGTCTTCGGCGGCGCCGCGGGGTTCCGGGTGGTCAAGATCTCGGAGTCCGAGAAGGCCATTCATGTCGGCTACTTCTTCAACGGCAAGAGCGAAGATGTCTTTCCCTGCGAGGAACGGGTTGTTGTTCCGTCGCCTCAGGTGGCGGACTACGCCGCGGTCCCGGACATGAGCGCTGCCGGCGTCGCCACGGCCGTCGAACAAGCCCTCGCCCGCGACGGCAGGATATTTGTCCTCGCCAACTTGGCCAACGTGGACGTCGTCGGGCACATCGAGGACAAAGGGGCGGTGCTTGCGGCCGTCGAAGCCGTAGACCAGACCCTTGGTCGGATCATCGAGGCGGCCCGGAGGGAGAAAGCCGCCCTGATCGTGACTGCCGACCACGGGACCGTGGAAGAGTGGCTCTACCCGGATGGAACGGTGAACACCGGCCACACGAAAAACCCGGTCCCATTCATCCTGGCCGATTTTTCCGGAATTGAGGACGGCCCGGTTTCCCTGATGCCCGCCGGAGAACTTGCCGACGTCGCGCCCACGCTCCTCCGCCTGGCCGGTATCGCCGTGCCTCCGGAAATGACGGGGCGGAACCTCGTCGAGGCCACGGGAAATCCCGGCAGGCCCCGGACCAGAGTCCTTCTCCTCATCCTGGACGGATGGGGCCGGCGCGAGGATGCCTTCGGGAACATGATCGTGGAAGCCCTGACCCCGCGTTTCGACGAACTGTGGGCCTCGTTCCCGCACTCGACGCTGGACTCGTTCGGTGAGGCCGTGGGGATGCCACGGGGCACGGTCGGAAATTCCGAGGCCGGGCACCTCCACCTCGGGGCGGGACGCCGCGTCCTCCTCGACCGGGTCAAGATCGACAAGGCCATCGAGGACGGGAGCTTTTTCCGGAACGAAGTCTTCCTCCGGGCGGCGGAAATGGCCCGGAAGAACGATAAGACGCTCCACCTCATGGGCATCGTCTCGCACTACAGCTCGCACGGGACGATCAAGCACCTCTTCGCCCTGCTCCGCCTGGCCAGGGAGGCCGGCGTAAAAAAGGTTTTCGTCCACTCCTTCATCGGGAGGAGGGGAGAGCGGCCGGAGAGCGGCGTCCTCTACGTGGAGAAGGTCGAGGAGACCTGCCGGGACCTCGGTGTCGGCGAAGTCGTCACGGTCATGGGACGGTTCTGGTCCCTGGACCGCGAGGAGAACTGGGACCGCATCGAAAAGGCCTACCGAGCCCTCGTCGAAGGCGCCGGGACCAAGGTGCGGCGGTCCGGCCCTATAGGCCGCTCTTGAGGGAGAAAGGGAACTTTCTAAGGGGATTCTCGTATAAGATAGAAAGATGAGCCTGGAAGTCAGAGATCTTCATTTCAGCTATGGGAAGATCACCGCCCTGGACGGCGTGAACCTGAAGCTCGAAGGCGGTGCCGCGGGCCTTCTGGGGCCGAACGGCGCCGGAAAGAGCACGCTCCTCCGCATCCTCTTGGGCTTTCTGACCCCGGCCAAGGGTGATGGAAAGGTCCTCGGCTACGATATC
>JALHVH010000428.1 GCA_022867105.1 Candidatus Aminicenantota bacterium | reverse complement strand
CAGGATGAGGTGGCTCTGGGTCTCGCTGTGAGCGCCGAAGAGGACGATCCGTTCGGCATCATGGATGATCTGGACAGCCAGAAAACGGGCCTCCTCCGGGCTCTTGTCATCGAAGACCGCCTGAATGACCTTGCCCTGGGCCGCGTGGATGACCTCCCGGGCCTCGTAGGAAGCGACCCTTTCCTCGAATTTCCTCGCCTTTTTCTTTAAGGCCTTGATCTCGGCCAGAGATTTTTCGATCGAGGCCGCCACATCGCTATCAGCGACCGAGAAGAACGCGGCGGCCTGCCGGACGGTCCTGTTCTTCTCCTGGTAGTCCCGGAGGGCCCGTCCCCCGCAGACAAACTCGAAACGAAGATTGTTCCGGATCCTGTCCGCCTTCGTGACCTTGATCAAACCGATCTCGCCGGCCCTGCGGCAATGGGTACCGCCGCAAGCCGAATAGTCGAATCCGGAGACCTCGACAACCCTGATCGGCCCTTCTATCTTCGGCGGTTTACGGAGCGGGATTGTCCCGATCCTGTCCTCCGGGACGAAATAGGTCTTGATCTCCCGGTCCTCGAAGAGGACGGCGTTGGCCCTGGCCTCGACCCTGCCCAGGTCCGCATCACTGATCTTCGGGACTCCGATCTCGAGCGTGGAGACTTCGTCGCCGATGTGGAAGGACAAGGTCATGCCCTTTACGACCTCGTAAAAGGCCTGCGAGAGGATGTGCTGGCCGGAGTGTTGCTGCATCCGGTCGAATCGCCGCGGTCCATCGATCCTCCCATGAACCATGTCCGCCTCGATCGCTCTCTCGAGGACGTGGACGATCGCCTCCCCGTCCTCGACGACCTGGAGCACTGCGATCCCGTCGATCGTTCCTCGATCACAGGACTGGCCCCCGGCCTCGGGATAGAACGCCGTTCGATCCAGGATGATTGCCGGCTTTCCCTCGAATACCGTTCGTCCGACGACCAAGGCATCGAATTCCGTGAGATAAGCATCGTCGAAAAACAATCTCTTCGTTGGAACTTGGTCTTGGATCGCAATTATTTCGGCCATGACATCCTCCGTTCAGTCCGGCTATTTATCGGCCATCCGTGATCGCTTGTCAAGGGAGCCGGAGGGCCTAGCCGGTTTCTCTTCATTTCGATGTTTCAATTTGGGCCTTGCTCTCTATCTCTCCTTGGGATCGCCTACTCAGGACTCGGGAGGCCGCGATGAAGGCCGCCCTGAAGCCCCCCGACCCCACCTCTGTCGGCGACACGGACGATCTCAAAGCCCCCCTCCGCTACGGGGGGCTTCAGGGCGGCCTTTATCGCCACCATCGCCACACGCTGAGCCCTGAGATGGAGATCTCTGGTCGCCTACATAAGGAGTCGGGAGATGATCAACGCGCCCAAAGCAGACAGGAAGACGACGGCCACGGGCAAGATCAGGATCCTGTACACGTCCTTGAGTTCGGCCTTGAAATAGTCGGCCGTCAGGGCCAGGCACAGATGGGCCGGCGAAAGGAGGATGCCGACAAAGCCGCTGACGTAGGCGAAGGCCAGGAGGAACATGTCCGGGCTTTCCGCGCCGATGATGGGGACGAGGAGCGGGAAGGCGATGGCCACAAAGGCCTGGTTGATGCCGGTCAGAAGGCCGATGAGAAACGGCGCCGCAAAGAGAAGGGCGTAAGCGGAGAATCCGTGCTGGGGAACAGCGCGGGCCACCGAATCCAGGGCCCCGGAGGCCTCGAGGATCCGCTTAAAGACCATCACGGCGGCGGTCAGGAGGGCGATCCTGAGGGAGAAGCCTCCCGCGATGACTTTGATCCTCGTCCGGATGTCCAACCTCGCGAAGACCTGGGTCAGGACACTCGCGACCCCCAGCGAAAGCAGCATCCCCAGCTTGAAGACGAAGATGAGGACGATGGTCAGCAGGAGGGGCCAGATGCTGAAGAAGACCTTGAAGACGTCCTTGAAGGTCCTCGGGTTGTCGGTGTCCTTCGGAAGAAAAGGGACATGCCGGAACAGGATGATGAGACCCGCCCCCGCCGCCACGATCGTGAACGGGAACTGGTACAGGCAGACCCTCTTGATCGGCACGCGGCAGATGGCCGCGGCCAGGATCAGGTTGATATAGAGGGGCCAGCTGTATTCCCAGATATGCCGGAACCAGTAGTTGGTGAACGTCTTCCAGGCCGGCGTGAGGTCCCATTTCTTCCCGGCCTCTTCGACGATGGGCGCGCCCATCATGGCCCCGGCCATCATGGGCAGGAGGCCGATGAAGGCCGAGGGAATGGCCAGGATTAACCGCGGGTCGTGGACGAGGTTCTTGAGGGCATCCACCATCGTCCGGAAATGGCCTCCGTGCTGGAGGAAGTTCCCCAAGTAAAGGACGAGGATGACGATGCCGATGAGTTCGAGGGTTTCGCCGGCAATCAGCGCCTGGAAGGCGTTCCTCAAGAGTGCCCCCGCGTTCATCCCGAAAAGAGCCGCCGTGAGGAGCGTGTCCAGGAACAGGACGAGCCCCAAGTCCCATTTGAGCCGGATGAGGAACAAGAGGGCGAAAACGATGAGGGCGATCTTGGCCAGGACGATCATGACGCCCCTATCCCTTGGGGAGCTTTGCGCCGGCGCGGTCCAGGACGCGCCCGGTCGTCTTGAAGTGCAGCTTGGCGACCTTGCCCAGGACCTCCGGTCCGTCGCGCTCCACGAGCTTCACGGCCGCGTCCTCGACCATGGACGATGCCCCTTTGGGAAGCTCTAGACCGTTATCCTTCGACAGAAAGCTGAGCCGCTTCAAGAACTCGGCCCGGGCCAGGATGGAGGCGGCCGCGACGGCCATGTCCTCCTCGGCCCGAGGGTTCTGGACGAGCTCGATCGTCCGCCCTTTTTTCATGAGCGCGTTGAGGACCCAAGCCTTGTCGCCGAACTGGTCCGTCACGGCCTGGACGCAGTCCACGACTTCCAGAATGTTCTCGATGGCCCGGGCGTGGCCCCAGGCCAGAAGCCGGTTGAGGTTCCGGAGCTTGTCGTAGAGCTCATTGTATTTCTCGGGACCGATGGCGATGACGGCGTGTTTGTAACCCGCTTTCAGGACCTCGGCGATCTCCAGGCATCGGTTATCCGAGGTCCTCTTTGAATCCTTGACCCCCAGCTCCCTGAGGACATCGGCCTGGTCTTCGGGGAGGAAGAATCCGGCGATGATCAGAGGTCCGAAATAGTCCCCCTTTCCGGACTCGTCGGTCCCGATATGTCCTTTGGCCGGCGGAAAAAGCCTCTCTTGTTCCATGGTCACTTCTTCAAGTATCTATCGATCTCGGCGGCCGCCGTCCTCCCGTCCCCCATGGCCAGGATGACGGTGGCGCCCCCCCGGATGATATCGCCGCCCGCGTAGACCCCGGGAAGGCTGGTGGCCATGGTGCTCCAGTCGACATCGACGTTGCCCCACTTGCCGGCCTTGAGGTCCGGTGTCGTCTGGAGGATGAGCGGATTGGGGCTCTGGCCGACGGCCACGACCACGAGGTCGACCTCCGTCGTAAACTCGGAGCCCGCGACGGGGACCGGCCGCCGGCGCCCGGAGGCGTCCGGCTCGCCCAGCTCCATGCGGAGGCATTCCATGGCCCTGACATGGCCCGCCTCGTCTCCAAGGTACCTAATGGGAGTCGTCAGGAAGTGGAACTCGATCCCCTCCTCCTCCCCGTGCTTGATCTCCTCGATCCGGGCGGGCATCTCGGTCTTGGACCGCCGATAGATAATGACGGCCTTCTCGGCGCCCAGCCGCTTGGCCGTCCGAACCGAGTCCATGGCTACGTTGCCGCCGCCGATGACGGCCGCCCGATTCCCGAGGAGTACGGGAGTGTCGTACTCGGGGAACTCGTAGGCCCGCATGAGGTTGACCCTCGTCAGGTATTCGTTGGCCGAGTAGATTCCGACGAGGTTCTCGCCAGGGACCTTCATGAAGTTGGGAAGGCCCGCGCCCGTCCCGATGAAGAAGGCTCCGTAACCCTCGTTCCTCAGGTCGTCAAGCGTGGCCGTCTTCCCGACGACGAAGCTCGTCCGGAGCTCGACGCCGAGCTTCTTCACGTAATCCACCTCGGCCCGGAGGATCGACTTGGGGAGACGGAACTCCGGGATGCCGTAGACAAGGACACCGCCGGCGATGTGGAGGGCCTCGAAGATCGTGACCTTGTGGCCTTTTTTGGCCAGCTCTCCGGCCACGGTCAGGCCGGCCGGTCCCGCGCCGATGACCGCCACCTTGTTCCCTGTCGGAGGCAGGACATCGGGAACGAAGACCTCCCCTTCCAGCCTTTCGCAGTCCGAGACGAAGCGCTCCAGGTTGCCGATGGCGACGGGCACTCCCGCGGCCTTGCCGAGATTACAGACCTCTTCGCACTGGGTTTCCTGCGGGCAGACACGGCCGCAGATGGCGGGCAGGGCGTTGGTCTCCTTGATCTTCCGGGCCGAGGCGATGAATTCGCCCTTCTCGACGAGTTTAACGAAGCTCGGGATGTCGATGGCGACCGGGCAGCCGGCGACGCACTGAGGTTTGGCGCAGTCGAGGCAGCGGCGGGCCTCGAGGACGGCAGCTTCCGGGCCGAGGCCGCGGTTGACCTCCCGGAAATCCTTGTTCCTTTCGTCCGCTTCCCGTTCGGGCATCTTCTGTCGCGGGACCTTCACCCTTTCCTTGACGGGAATGGACTTGCGCAGGTCTCGGCGCCAGCCCTCATCGTACGCAGACTTTAGGCGCTCCTTGAGCTCGGCCGGGATCTCTTTCTTGTCGGTCACGGGAATGTCTTTCCCTCCCAGTCGCAGAGCGACCGGATCTCGTCGTCGAAATAGGCCTTTCTTCTGGAGAAAAGCTCCTGCCAGTCCACGGCGTGGCCGTCGAAGTCGGGCCCGTCGACGCAGGCGAACTTCGTCTTTCCCCCCACCGTGACCCGGCAGGCGCCGCACATGCCCGTGCCGTCAACCATGATCGGGTTGAGGCTGACCACGGTCGGGATGCCGAAGGGGCGCGTCGCCTCCGAACAGCTGGACATGAGGTAGGTGCAGCCGATGGCCACGACCCTGTCGACACGGCCCTCCTCCCTGATGACCTCCTCGAGCCTGCGCGATATGAAATCCTTCGTGGGAAACATGGGGTCCCGCGAGGAAACATAGTGGCGGTCGCTGAGGTCCCTGATCCTGTCT
>JALHVH010000427.1 GCA_022867105.1 Candidatus Aminicenantota bacterium | reverse complement strand
TATCGCTCTTTTGGACACAGCCTATTTTTCGATGATCGTGAACTGGGCGCGCCGGTTATTCTGCCAGGCCGCCTCGTCATGGCCGGCGACGAGCGGCTGGCTCTTGCCGTAGGAAAGGATTCTCATCCGGTCGGCGGAGACGCCGAGGGAGGCCAGGTAGTCCATGGCGCTTTTAGCCCTCTTCTCGCCCAGGGCCAGGTTGTATTCCTCCGTGCCCCGTTCATCGCAGTGGCCCTCGACCAGGATCTTGACGGTCAGGAACCTCTTCATCCAGGCGGCGTTCCTTTCCAGCGCCGGCTTGGCGTCCTCGCGGACGAAGTACTTGTCGTAATCGAAATGGACGATCGCCAGCGGCCGTTCGTTGTTGATCTGCTCGAGCGACTTAGACATGAAGATTTCTTCTTCGGACAGTACGGGCTCCTTCACGACGGGTTCTTCGACTTTCTCCATGATGGGCTGTTCTTTGACCTGGGGCGGGGGTGGGACCTTCTTGATCTTCTTCTTGCACCCGGTAAAGAACGTGAAGACCAGGATGAAGGCGAGAGCAGATATCATCACCTTTTTCATGAGACCTCCTTTAAGCTTATCCGAATCATGGGAAACGGGAACTCACCCGCTCCTTGTTCAAGGTTCTTATACAATGACGGCTTGGTGATGTCAACAGAAATCGGTAAAAAAGGGCCTAATTTGTCCAGCAGGGGAGCTTGTTCTCACGGCCGGAAGTGAGGGCGCGGAGGTTGGAGCCGTCATAGTCGGCGGTGTAGATCTGGATCGTCCCCGAGAGATTCGAAGCAAAGACGATGTGGCGGCCGTCCGGCGACCAGGACGGGCTCTCGTTCCTGGCGTTGCTCTCGGTGAGCTTGGTGATCTGATTCGTGCGGACGTTCAAGATGTAGATATCGAAGATGTTGTCTACACGGGAAACGAAGGCGATCCTCTCGCCGTCCGGAGACCAGGAGGGGGCGTCATGATAGCTGCCGCCGAAGCTAACCTTGCGGACGTTCGAGCCCTCGGCGTCCATGATGAAGATCTGGGGAGTGCCTGTCCCCAGGCGGTCCGAGGTGAAGGCGATCTCGCGGCCCGTGGGCGACCAGGAGGGGGCGGTGTCTATGGCATTGTTGAAGGTCAGCCGCTTGACCTTCGTTCCGTCCGCGTCGGCCGCGTAGATCTCGGCGTTGCCATCCATCGTGGAACAGAACGCCAGCTTCTTTCCATCCGGGGAAAAGGCGCCGGAGAAGTTCGTTCCCCGGTCGGCGACGACCGTGCTCTTGCCTTCGTAGAGGGACAGGATGACCAGGTCGGGGTTGGCCCGCTTGTAGGTCGTGTACACGATCCTCCGCTGGTCGGGCGACCATCCCGGCATGTAATCCTTGGTCCGGTTGAAGGTGATGCGGGTCGGATTGGCCCCGTCGTAGTCCATCATGTAGATCTCGTCGTTCCCGTCCCGGTTGGAGACGAACGCGATCTTGGAGGTGAAGATCGGCTTCTCGCCGTAGAGTTTCATGATCTCATCGGCCATCCTGTGGGCGGCCAGACGGAGGGCGCTCTTTTCGGCCTGATAGCGCTTGCCGAGGATGAAGCGTTCGCTCTTGACGTCGTAGAGCTTGCCTTCGAAGACCGTCCCCCCGTCGGCCTCGCTGACCTCTCCCGCAAGGAGGAGCTTGGCCTGGATGGAGTCCCAGTCCTTGAAGAAGATCTTGTCCGGGCCCAGGGGCCGGACGTAGCTGTAGTGGGCTGACGGCAGGAGCTGGAAGATGCGGCTGTACCGGAGGTCTCCCTCCAGGGTTTTCCGGATCTCGTCGGCCGCGGCCTTGGCCTGGAGGGAGTCGGAGCGGACGACAAAACCCGGCAGGGCCAGAGGGATCATGGGCATCCCTTCACGGATGGTCAATACGACCTCCTGTTGGGCCGGCATCGGGACGCCCATGAGGATGAGGGACAGGAAAACAAGGCCGGAAATGATCTTTGGTTTGTTTTTCATCTGGAGTGCTCGAAGATGAGATGGATCCCGAGATAGTCGCCCTCGTAGTCGCTGGGGAGGGGAGGGAACGGCGCGGAGATCTGGATGGCCCGCTGGGCCGACATATCCAGGGACTGGATGCCGCTCGATTCCTTGACCTTGAGGTCCACGACCTGTCCGTTGCGGAGGATCTTGAAATAGACGGTGGCGAAGAACGTGCCGGAAATCCCGGGGTCGACGAGCGACGTGAACCAGCTCGAGGAGACCCGGTCCGAGATGATCTGGAGGTAATACTGGTAAGGGAAGCCGGAGAGCCCGATCTGATCCCCGTATCCGGAACCGAATCCGCCCCCGCCGGGCCCTTCTCCGAGCCCGATCCTGAGCCCCGAACCGCCGGAACCGGAGCCCTGCTCGGCGCCCGTCGCCGAGTCCGTCGCCGCCGTCTTCCCGGCTTGGGCCCCCGCCTGGTTCGGCTGGGGCTTGGTGATCACGGCCTTCTTTTCGTCCTTGCCCTTCTTGTCTTTTTTAGGTTTGTCGACTGGGTAGGTCATGGACGGCTTGACCTCGGGCTTGACCTTCGAAGGCACGGCCAGGTCCCGGAGCGTCTCTTTCTTGGCCGGAGGCAGGACCGCCGCCTTCGGCCCGCCGCTTCCACCGGTCCCGCCGCTCCCACCGGTCCCTCCGGCTCCTCCCTGGCCCGGGAAGCCCCCCAGGCTGATGTAATGGATCATGCCTTTTTGGACGGGCTTGGTCATGGAGGGGGAGATGGCGATGACCGTGAACAGAAGGCCGTGGAGGACGGTAGAGAAGACGACCGCCCTCTTGAACATCCTTTTGTTCGCCGGGAGCCTGGTCATGATTTCTTCTTGCCGTTCTTCTCGACGGGCTCGGTGACAAGTCCGACCGTCTCGATGCCCGCCTTCTTGGCAATGTCCATGATGGTCACGATGTACCCGTAGGAAAGGCCTTCATCGGCCTTGATGTAGACGATCTTCTTGGTCTTCCCGGCGAAGTGGTCCCGGAGCCGCCTTTCCAGGAGGTTGATGTTGATGACGGACTCGCCGACGTGGATGTACTTGTCCAGGGAAACGCTGATCGTCAGCCCCTCCTCGGCGGGCGCCGATTCGGTCTCGGCCTGGGGGAGGTTGACCCCGATCCCCGACTGCATCATCGGCGCCGTGACCATGAAAATGATGAGCAGGACGAGCATGACGTCGACGAACGGCGTGACGTTGATCTCGGACAGGGAGGTCCCGATCTGCCTTTTCTTGCCGGCGGAAGGAAGCGGCGCCGAGTTAAGACCCATAGAGCCTTTCCACGATGCCGATGAATTCGAAGGTGAAATCCTCCATCTCGGTGATGACGTCTTTGATCCGGCCCAAAAAGTAGTTGTAGGCGATGACCGCCGGAACGGCGGCGAAGAGCCCGACCGCCGTGGCGATCAGGGCCTCGGCAATGCCCGGGGCCACGGTGACGAGGCTCGCGGACCGGACGATCCCGATCCTGGTGAAGGCGTCCATGATCCCCCAAACGGTCCCGAACAGGCCGATGAACGGCGTCACGCTCCCGGTCGTGGCCAGGAAGCCCATCATGCGCTCCATCTTCGCGATCTCCTGGTTGGAGGCCTTCTGGAGGGCGCGGTTCAGGGTCTCGATCTTCTCGGCGGTCAGGCCCGGGTTCGGGTTCGACTTCGTGAGGTAGGCGAG
>JALHVH010000057.1 GCA_022867105.1 Candidatus Aminicenantota bacterium | reverse complement strand
GTGGGGGTATGAAATCTCGACCATGGCCCGGTTCATTTTTTCTCCATCGATCTCGGCTTCCGCGATCACGTCGGCCTCGTCGGCAAGTTTCGGCGGCGCAACCTCAAACGCGACCTCGCGCTCTTCATATTTGCCGGCTAAGGCAAAGGGGATGCCGGCCGGGCTGATCCTCCAAATATCCGGTCCTCTGAGCCGGACGCGCCCAGCGACATTTGGGGAGTGGCTCTTGAGCCTGATTTTTATTTTCCGGGGGCCCTCTCCGGCAAAAATACTCACTTTATCCTCGACCTGGATTGTCACCCGGGGTCTGATCTCGAAAGGCCGGGTGGCTTCGCCGTCGACCGGATCTGTCCATCGGAAGAGGAGGGGGATGGAATATTCGAGAAGAACTCCATCGGCGCTCAATCCGATCTTGGCGCTTATGGCGGAAGGATGAGTGGAGTCATCCCGATGGGAGGCTTCTAACCAATAGGGCTGGGAGAGGGAGGAATCCTTGGGAAGGTTCATCGTGTTCTCGATGGTGAGGGGATCGTTGTTATTCAGGGAACGGTCAAGCATGGAATCCGGGGCGATTCCTGGAAACCCAAGGCTATGAAGGGTGAAGGGATAATCTGATCGGTTGATGATCGTCGTTTTGACTTGAACCGAATCTCCCGGGGCGGCGGCATAATCGCTGGCTATGGCCTCCAGCCAAATTCCGGCGCAGGCCTGGATGACACGCAACAACTCTCCTTTTTTTAAACGGCACCAATTCTCCTCGGGAAGCTTGGCGAGTTCGGCCCAGACGCCCAGCAGCCCGGGGATTGATTTTGAGGGATCTTGGGGATTAAATGTCCTCAGGCTTTCAGCCAAGAAAAGCCCCACTTTTCGCCCGCCGGGGATACGGTTCCATGAGACATCGATCCCTTCGGTGAGGTCTTTCGTTGCCGGATCTCCCGCCAATAGCTTGAAGTAATCGTATTGGGTTCCTCGTCGCCCGGCCGAGCCGAATCCCTGGCTCTTATGTTGGGATCTGCCCTCTCCGGCCATCTCAGAGTACGATTTTCCCAACAAAGGATTGTATTCGCCCGTATCGACCCGGAGCAGGTTTTCGATTTCTTCCTGAGAGGGGCGCCAGCTGTTCCAGAACAGTCTCCTGGCCTTCCAAGGCGCCACGAACTTTAGCTGTTCGGGAAACTTATTCGGATCGCCGGAGGCCAGAAACGCCTCTTGAACCAACAGCGCGGAGGCCGTGTGGTGGCCGTGTCCGCCGGAGTTTTCGGGTGTAAAACGGGTGATGATCACATCGGGTTGAAAGTTTCGAATCACCCAGACCACATCTCCGAGAGTTTTTTCCTTCCCCCAAAAATCAAATGTTTCCTCCGCGGTCTTCGAATAGCCGAAGTCGACGGCTCTCGTGAAAAACTGTTCGGCTCCGTCGATCCGGCGGGCCGCCATGAGCTCCTGGGTTCGAAGAATGCCGAGTTCAGCTCCCTGTTCCGGGCCGATCAGATTCTGGCCGCCCTCGCCGCGGGTGAACGAAAGGCAGCCCGTTCGATACTTACGACCCTTCGAGAAATAGGCCAGGACGGCGGTGTTCTCGTCGTCAGGATGAGCGGCTACATAGAGGACGCTCCCGAGGACATTCAGCTTCTGAAGGGCGATTTGCAGTTCCGCGGCATTGGCAATCCCCCCGTCTTGCGCCTTGGCCTGAGTTCCGAGAAACAGCGCCAGGCTAAAAAACGCATAAATAGACCTTTTAAAAATATTCCCTATTTCAGGTCGCAATAGAGCTGCGCTTCAGGAAAGCCGTTCCAAGAGACGGGTCAGATGACTATTGGGCCAGTT
>JALHVH010000426.1 GCA_022867105.1 Candidatus Aminicenantota bacterium | reverse complement strand
CGGTGAGTGTCGGGATGATGGTCTCGGCTGGTAAATTCAGACCGAGGTTCTTGTTTAAGGCCGCGAGGACGACGGCCACGAACGCGAGCCAGAACTTCGGATCTTTCCAGCGTCCGGCCTGAGCGCCGATCTTCTTCAGGTCAAGCTTGGCCTCGAAAAGGACGTAGAGGACCACGGCCGTCAGGCCGCCCAGGACCGCCGTCACGTCCATCCCCAGGCCGAATTGCTCTTTGAAGAACGCCAGGACCGCCGCGAGGACGGCCAGAACGGCAAGCAATGTTTTTCTGCTCATGTTGAGCTCCTCCTCCGATTTATTCTCTCGCCTTTCGGCGATGAGTTCCTATTCATGCCAGCTCCTCCAGCTCGATCTCAACGCGGGGACGCGGCGAGTAAAATTTCAGCACCCGCCCATCCACGACCTGACAGTCGTCGATATAGGCAATCCCGTTCAGTGCGTCGGACGGCAGCTTCCCGATGTTGTCCCAGTCGCTCTTGTGCGGATACCAGACCGTTTCCGTCTCCATTTTGGCGTGGAGGGCCTTGGGGGTGTTGACCGGAATGGGGAAATAGGCTTTGACCCAGAGCCGGATGGGCCCCTCCTTGCAATGCGTCCATCCCGGCAAGGCCATCCTATAGGCCCACGCCACGGACTTTTTCGCGCCCCGCGTCTTGTCGTCGGTGAAATGATGTCGCCCCCCTTTGGCGAGCCTCGCCCTCTGCCATGCCCGAGGCTTGCCGGGGATGGTCAGCGTGATCAAAACATTTCTCCTGTAGGCTTGCGCGGATGCCGAAAGGGTTGGTCGAGTTTGTTGTGGCATCGTTGGCAAAGTGCAAGTAGATTGAGCCTCCGGTTATCCGTCGGGTCGCCGTTAATATGATGGACGGTCAAGACGACTTCACTCCCTGTTATAGGATGAGGTTCCGTATTCCTTGCCTGGCACAACTCGCATTTCCACCCGGCCTGTTCCCGGATAAGAAGTGAAATCCTATCCCACGCCTCTGGGTATAGACCTCGTTTCTCCAGCTTGATCGGGCTCATAGGAACAATCCCAATTGCTCGGCTGGCGGTGCGAGCTGAGGGTAGAACGAGTAGATCGTCGCGCATCGTCTATGCGCCTGTATCGGCCCCCATGCCTTCGTGATGTAAGCCTTGAAGTCCTGCACCTCGGCCACGGTTTGCGGAAGAAAAAGCCCGTCCTCGCATGAGCAGATGGGCAGGCCCGCATACAATTCCCGGCAGTCGCGGTCGGTGAACGATGGCCGATACAACCTCAGTTCGGCGAGTAGGACCTTGCGCGGCATGGCATTGGCACGACCCCGATGGCCTTGCATGACGCGCATGATCTGATCCCGAAGAAAGACGCTCATTTCTCTTCCTCGTTCGGCCTGCCCTGGGGAAGCATCTTGAAGCCGTTCCCTTTGATGGCTTCGAAAAACGTCTTATTTCCGTCCCAGACATAGGGTAGGAAGACCTGAAGGGTTTCGGCCTGGCCCATTTCGATCAACGAGAGCTGGACCTCCACCCAATCCTGGATGATCTTCCACGCGGTGCGCGCGGCTTGTTCTTCGATTCTTCTGTAGGTTTCGGTTTGTGGCCGCCGAACTTCTTCTTTCAGGATTTTCTTAACGGCCTCAACCTTCGCTGGAAGATGGATCGTGATTCCCTTTCCGGTCGTTGGCTCCTGAACCGTGAAGCACAGAGAATCAACCTCTCCCTTTTTATACGACTTGGCTACGCCGACGACACCAAACTTGGCAAGGATCTTCTCGATTCGGGCGATGGTCGTTTCGACGGGGACGGAACTCGTGTAGTTCTTCATTTTAGGATCTCGCTCGGCACCCGGCCGACCAAGTCGACGCCGGATTTCAGCACAAAGTCGACGAGCTCGGACTTCTTGAGCTTCGCCGGATCCGCGCCCTTGAGCCAGGCCTTGGCCTTCGGGTGCCCGAGGATCCGGAATTTCTTGCAGAAGCCAAGGATCTCGGCCTTCGTTTTCTTGCCGAGATACTCCGCGTCGACGACGTACTCTTTGGCCAGATCGATTCCGAGATACTCCGCGACGCGCCGGCGGCCGTCGGTCCCGAAACCGCCCCATCCGCCGGTGTGCTGGCCGGAGAGGATGATCTTTTTGATCACGTCTTTGAACAACTTCCGCAACTCCGCATAATTCTTGGCCAGGAGGCCGGCGGGATTCTGCACGTTGATGTCGGACTGGTTCCCGTGGACCGCGCAGACGAGGAGCAGGGCCTTGACCTTCGGGTCCTCAGCGTCGATTCCGGCAAGGGCCTCCGGGATCCGCTTGCAAAGGAAGACGTCCCGGAAGTATTCGCCGTGCCAGGCCGCCCGCGGCGCTTCGGGATCTCGCTCCCCCGTTTCTTTCTCCTTGGAACTCTTCGGGTTCGTGATGGCGTTGTAGCATTCCTTCTTGCCGGCGCAGGCCTTCTTCTGGTCGACTTTTCCCGAGATCTCGATGACGGATACGAACTCCGGGCACGAGACGCACTTTTTCCCTGGCTGCGCGCCCCATTCGTAGAAATTATGGATGTCGTCGCGTCCGTGGTCCTCGTTGAACCGGAAGCCATTCGTCCCCTCCCTCTTGGCGATCGCCGTCGACTTCCAGTTCGCAGTTAGCCATTCTGTCTGGAGCTTTTTGAAGCAGGTGGGGTTCAGACAGCGGATTCCCTTCGTCTCGACGTCGAAGAGGTCTTTCTGGACGGCCGAGTTCGAAAGGCAGGCGGCGCAGACGTTTTTGGCCTTGAAAAAGGCGCCGGATAACGCGGGCGCCCTGTCATCGATATAGGTCCGGAGTTCCTTGACAGTCGCGCCATCCCCCCACCGCATACGATCAAATATCCACTTGGTCGTTTGTCCGAGGCCCGGTTCGTCTTGGATCCTGAGCAGTTGATGGAGGTGCCCGAAGCAGAGCTTGTCCTCCCCCCAGGCCTTGAGGACTGCCGCGGGAAGGTCCAGGATGCGGGTGCGGGCCCTGATATAGCCCTGTGCGATCCCGGTCTTTTCAGCCAGGTCCGGGATCGCCCCGTCTCCGTGCCGGCCGATGTACGCCTTGAAGCTCTCCGCCTCTTCCCTGTCGGTTAAGTCCTCCCTTTGAAGGTTCTCGATAAGCATGAAGTCGTAGGCCTCGTCGTCCGTGAGGTCCCGGACGATCGCCGGAATCGTCCGAAGCTTCGCCAGCGCCGAGGCATGGAAGCGGCGGCCGCCAGCGACGATCTCATAAGGCTTTTTCCCTCCCTTGATCGGTCGGACGATGATCGGCTCGATCACGCCCTTCTGGCCGATTGATTCAGCGAGTTCGGCTAATTTGTCCCCGGAGAAAACCTTACGCGGGTTGAATGGGCTCGGTGTGATTTCTTCGAGCGCGATTTCTCTAAAATTCGTCGTCATAACTTTCACCTTTCAATCCTGGATGCTCGGGCGGCCTTTGATCGTCAGCATCAGCGCCGGGATGACGCCGTCCCGTTCCATCCCGATCTGACGTGCCGCGGCCCGAGACAAGTCAATATCGCGCTCCGTCCACTCCGCAGGGCCTCTGTCCGTTATCTCTACAAGCGTCCACGTGAACCGCCTGATGTCCAGAACGAGGACCAGGCTCCCGAACGGAAGTGTGCGATGCGCGGCCGTGAAGGCGTTCATGTCGAAGCGGGATCCCGACGCCGTCAGCTTCCCGTGGTGAGCGTCCGCATAGAAGCTCGCGAGGCCCG
>JALHVH010000425.1 GCA_022867105.1 Candidatus Aminicenantota bacterium | reverse complement strand
CTCTTCATCACCCGTTTCCGGGCCAAGGCGAGACTGGGCGGTCTCGTCCAGTCGAGGGTCAAGAGCCTGGAAAAGATGGAGAAGAGAGACAAGCTCCAGGCCATCCGGACCCTCGAATTCTCCTTCGCCGAAAAGCCCTTCCACCACAAGTACGCCTTGAGCGCCGATGGCCTTTCGTTCGGTTATGACCCCGGAAAGCCTCTCATCAAGGACTTCACGATGACGATCGGGGCGCGGGACCGGGTCTTCGTCGTGGGCAAGAACGGCAAGGGAAAGACGACCCTGCTCAAGCTTCTGGCGGGCGTTCTCCGGCCCGGGGACGGGGAGGTCACGTCGCCCCAGTCGGTGGCCATGGGATACTTCGAACAGACGAACGTCTCGGGCCTCGTCGATTCGAACACGGTCCTTGATGAGGTCGCGTCCGCCAACGTCAACGAGGACCCTAAACTCCCCAGGCTTATCGCCGGGGCCATGATGTTCGAGGGCGATGACGCTCTCAAGCCCGTCCGTGTCCTCTCGGGCGGGGAGAAGAGCCGGGTCATGCTGGGAAAGCTCATCGCCACTCCGGTCAACCTACTCCTCCTCGACGAGCCGACAAACCACCTCGACCTGGAGTCGAGCGACGCCCTCCTTGCGGCCATAGATGATTTCGACGGGGCGGTGATCATGGTCACGCACAACGAGAGGTTCCTCCAGACCCTGGCCGAGAGGCTGGTCGTCTTCCAGAACGGGGGGGTCCTCGTTTATGAGGGAGGTTATCAACGGTTCCTGGACAAGATCGGCTGGAAGGACGAAGAGGACCGGCCGCTGGGGAGAGCCTCCATTGAAACCAAAGACAAGGATGATGCGGTCCCAAGGGAAAAGCCTAATCCCAGGGAATCCCGGAAGATCAGGTCCGAGCTCGTCGCGGAGAGGTCCCGGGTGATGAGGCCGCTCGAAAAGGAAATGCAGGAAAAGGAGAAGACCGTCGAGCGGCTCGACGCCGAGCTCCAGATGATGAACGCCGCGATCGCCGAGGCCGCGCGGCTGAAGGACGGGTTCCGCGTCGTGGAGCTTTCGAAGTCCATGCACCAGGCCAAGACGGACATCGACATTCTTCTCGAGGACCTCGAGAAGCTGACCGGAGAGCACCAGGAGAAAAAAGCGGAGTATGAAGCCCGGATCGCCGGGCTCGGGGGCGAGGGGGAAGGCCATTCGGAAGGCTCCTGAGGGCCCGGATCGTTTGACTTGGGTTCCTCCCTTTGGTATAAGCGGAAAGGTAATGTTACATGTCTGAGAGACGGCTCGCCTGGCTTCTCATGACCCTGTCTTTTGTCGTTTTTCCCATATCCTGCTCGCGGGGGACGGCCCGGAACGAGATCATCGTCGCCGGATCCACGAGCATCCAGCCTTTCGCGGACAGGTGGGCCGAGGCCTTTATCAAGGGCCGGCCGGGCTGTTTCGTCAACGTCCAGGGCGGCGGCTCGAGCGCCGGCATCCAAGCCGCCAGGTCCGGGGCCGCCGATATCGGCACCTCTTCCAGGGAGTTGAAGGCCGATGAAAAAGACCTGAAGGAGATTGTCGTGGCCCGGGACGGATTGACGATTATCGTTCATCCGGATAACCCGCTCCGCGGGCTCCGCCTGGCCGAGGTCAAGCAGGTCTTCACCGGAGAGATCCCTACCTGGAAATACCTGGGCGGGCCGAATGAGGCGATCACGGTCGTGACCCGGGAGGAGGGGTCCGGAACGCGCGGGGCATTCCAGGAACTGGTCATGGGGAAGTCACGGATCTCCAAGGGTGCGATCGTCGAGGACTCGAACGGGACGGTCCGGGAGATCGTGGCCGGGGACCCCCATGCCGTCGGCTACATCTCGCTCGGCCTCGTTGACGACAGGGTCCGGGCCCTCGAATTGGACGGGGCCAAGGCCTCCGAGGGGTCGATCCTGGAAGGACGCTACAAGCTCGTCCGGCCTTTTCTTTTCGTCACGAAGGGCGAACTCACGGGCATGGCCATGGATTTCGTGGATTTCGTACTCTCGCCCGAGGGGCAGGAGATGATCCGGAAGGAAGGGCTCCTCGCCGCCCGGTGACCGCCTTTCGCGGCCTTTGACGGCCGGGGCGGGGCTTCGAAATAAGAAATCGATGAACAAGCTGGAGAGGAACGAGAGGCTGGTCCGGCTTGCCCTGTTGTCCATCGCTTTTTCGGCGATCTCTGTCCTTGCCGTCATCACCGCTTTCATCTTCACGGAAGGCACGCCGATCATGTTCAAATACGGCTTCAGGAGCTTTCTGGCCGGGATGAATTGGTATCCCTCTGAAAAGAGCTTCGGGCTCCTGCCCATGATCGCGGGATCCCTGATGGTCACGTTTGGCGCCCTCGTCATCGGGGTCCCTCTCGGCCTGTCCTGCGCGGTCTTCCTGACGGAGTTCTCGTCAAGAAGACTGCGGCGGACGATCAAGCCCGTCATCGAGCTCCTGGCGGGGATCCCTTCGGTCGTCTACGGGTTCATGGGCGTCGTTCTCCTTGTCCCTTTCATCCGGCGGACCTTCGGGGGGCCCGGGCTTTCGGTCCTTGCGGCCTCGGTCATCCTGGGGATCATGATCCTGCCCACGATCATCAGCATCTCCATCGACTCGCTCCTGGCCGTCCCGCCCAGCTACAGAGAAGGCTCTTTGGCCCTCGGCGCCACTCGCTGGCAGACGATGAAGATCGTGCTCTTCCCGGCGGCGCGATCCGGGATTGTCGCCAGCATCATCCTCGGAATGGGCCGGGCCGTCGGCGAAACCATGGCCGTGATCATGGTGGCGGGGAATGCCGCGGACGTGCCCGGATCTCTCCTCTCGCCCGTGAGGACGCTGACGTCCAACATCGCCCTGGAGATGGGCTATGCGAGCGGCGAGCACCGACAAGCCTTATTCGCCACAGGCGTCATTCTCTTCGTCATCATCATGGTCCTGAACACGATCGCCAACGTGACCTCGTCCAGGAGGAAGGTTTAAGCCGATGCGCGTCAACCCGAGGCTCGAACAGAACGCGGTCAAGGTCGTGCTCATGGTTTTGACGGCGACGACCGTCGGCATCCTGCTCTTCATCATCGGTTTCATCCTCCGAAAAGGGATCCCTGTCCTGAGTCCCGCTTTCCTCAGCCATAACCCGGTGGACATGGGACGGGGAGGGGGCATCTTTTCCACGATCGTCGGGACGCTCGTCCTGACCCTCGTCGCGGTCCTCATCGCGGCCCCCCTGGGGGTCGGAACGGCCGTCTTCCTCACGGAATACACATGGGAAAACAGGGTCACCCGGATCATCCGGTTCGGGGCCGACTGCCTGGCCGGGATCCCGTCCATCATCTTCGGCCTTTTCGGGTTCATCCTCTTCGTGACCAAGCTCAGGTTCGGCTGGTCCATCCTGAGCGGCGGCCTGACCCTGGCCTTCATGATCCTGCCGACGATCATCCGGACGTGCGAAGAGGCCATCAAGAGCGTCCCGGCCTCCTACCGCCAGGTCAGCTTTTCCCTCGGCAGCACCCGGTGGCAGATGGTCACGCGCGTCGTCCTGCCGGCCGCCCTGCCTGGCATCGTCACCGGGATCATCCTGAGCATCGGCCGGAGCATCGGTGAGACGGCCGCCGTCATCTTCACGGCCGGCAGCGCCCTTCACCTCCCGACGTCCATCTTTTCGTCCTCCAGGACGATGGCGGTCCATTTTTACATCCTGGCCAGGGAGGGGATCTCCATGTCCAACGCCTACGGCACGGCCGCGGTCCTGGTCATCTCCATCCTGATCATCAACCTCCTCACATATTACCTTATGGAAAGGTTCATCAGGAAATACTCATGACGACCGCCATCCGGGTCAAGGGATTCAGCCACTTCTTCGGAAGCGCGCAGACCCTGAAGGGGATCGACCTCAATGTCCTCCGGAACGAGATCCTGGGGGTCATCGGACCCGCCGGCAGCGGAAAATCGACCTTCCTCGGCGCCCTCAACCGGATGAACGACCTCATCCGCGGGTCGCGGACGGAGGGCGCGATCGAGATCGACGGGAAGAACATCTATGACCCGGACGTCAACGTCGCCGAGCTCAGGCGGAAGCTGGGCATGGTCTTCGCGACGCCTGTTCCCCTGCCGCGCTCGATCTTCGAGAACGTCGTTTTCGGGACGCGGCTAACGGGATCCAGGGGCCGGGCCAGCCTGTTCGAGCTCGTTCAGGATTGCCTAGAGAGGACGACTCTTTGGGAGGAGGTCAAGGACCGGCTGGACTCTTCCGCCCTTAAACTCTCGGGAGGCCAGCAGCAGAGGCTTTGCATCGCCAGGGTCCTGGCCCTCAAGCCTGAATTCATTCTCCTTGACGAACCCTGCTCGGGCCTTGATCCCATTTCGACGGCGAAGATCGAGGATTCCCTGCGCCTGTTAAAGCGGGACTACACGATCATCCTTGTTACCAACAACACGAAGCAGGCCGCGCGGGTCTCCGACCGGACGGCTTTCTTCCTCGGCGGCGAGCTCATCGAGGTCGGGCCGACGGACAAGATCTTCACCGCCCCCGACGACCGGAGGACGGATGATTACCTCCGTGGGAGGTTCGGATAAGACGTCCATGAACATCATCGAGGTCCACGACCTGTCTTTCTTCTACGGGAAGTTCCAGGCCCTTAAAAGCATCCATCTGAATATCGAAGAGAGGCGGATCACGGCCCTCATCGGACCATCGGGGTGCGGAAAGTCAACGTTCCTCAGAACACTCAACCGGATGAACGACCTCATCGATGGTGTCAGGATCTCGGGGAAGGTCCTCATCGACGGGGAGGACATCTACCGGCCCGGAACGGACCTCCTGGCCCTGCGCAAGAAGGTCGGCATGGTCTTTCAACGCCCCAACCCGTTCCCGTTGAGTATTTATGACAACGTCACCTATGGCCTTAGGGTCCACGGGATAACGGACAAGGCCGTCGTCCAAACCAGGCTGGAAAAGAGCCTCGAAGCGGTTCACCTCTGGAAGGGGCTCAAGGACAAGCTCTGGACCGATGCCCTGGCGCTTTCCGGGGAGCAGCAGCAGAGGCTCTGCATCGCCCGGGTGGTCGCCGGAGAGCCGGAGATCCTCCTCATGGATGAGCCTTGTTCGGCGCTCGATCCGATCGCGACCTCGGGGATCGAGGAGCTAATGTATGAGCTCGAAAAGAAGTACACGATCGTCATCGTCACGCATAACATGCAACAGGCGGCCCGGGTCTCGGGCTTCACGGGCTACTTCCTGCTTGGGGAGCTCGTGGAGTTCGATGAAACCGACCGCATCTTCACCAACCCGTCGGACCCCCGGACGGAGGATTACATCACAGGCCGCTTCGGCTGAAAAGGAGTGAACCATGGACGACACCAGAAAGGTCATTCGGATCGGCATCGGCATCATCCTGCTGCTGGCGGCGATCGCCGGTGTCTATTATTTCGTCACCCGCGAGCCGGGTAAGAGCGTCGAGGAAAAACCGCTTCCAGTGTCCTCCCCCCCGGCCACGGAAAGCACGGCCCCCGCCGCGTCCCTGGAAGCCCTGAGCCTGCCCTCCCTGGAGCTCGACAAGAGCGATGACATCCTCCGCCGTCTGGCCCAGGATATTTCGTCGCATCCCGGGCTTTCCATGTGGATGAAGACACGGGAGCTCATCCGGAGATTCGTTGCGGCCGTGGACAATATCGCCAACGGAATAAGCCCCAAGGCCCAGATCGATTTCTTCGCCCCGAAAGGGGATTTCAAAGCCGTCAAGAGGGACGGAGGGATCGCCGCCGTCCTGGCGAGCTACGACCGTTACAACCCGGTGGCCGACGTCTTTATTTCCCTCGACGCCAGGGCCGCCGCCCGGTTGTACAACGCCCTGAAGCCTTTGCTCCAGCAGGCGTATAAAGAGCTTGGATACCCCGATGCGGATTTTCATGACACTCTGACCCAAGCGGTCGCCGAGCTGCTGGCGACTCCGGTCGTCGAGGGGCGGGTCCTGCTCGAAAAGAAGGTCGCAAGCTACGCTTATGTTGACGAGATGCTCGAAGGACTGAGCCAGGCCCAGAAGCAGTTCCTGCGGATGGGGCCGGACAACGTGCAGATCATCCAGACGAAGCTGAGGGAATTGGCCGTTGCCTGCGGCATTCCGGAATACCGGCTGCCCAAAGCACGAATTTATGCCCCAGAATGATTCGGCGCGGACCTATTTCCAGGGGAACGGTTCTTTTTTAGCGAAGTCCGGGACGAGGTGATCGCCGGGCAAGAAAGGCTCCGGCTGGATGAACAGGTTCTCGAAGCCGAGCTCCAGCGCCAAACCCGTCACCTTGCGATATTCATCTTCGGTCAGGGGGCGCCGGATCTCCCCGGGCGCTTTGTAGCAGGGATGGTATTGGCTCATGAGGCTGAGGCCGATGAAGGGGGAAAGGTTGGTCTTGATCCAGCGGAGGACGGAAAGCGAATCCTCGACGCAGCCCGGGATGACCAGGTGGCGGATGATGAGCCCTTTTCGGGCGGCCCCTTCGCCGTCGAGCTCGAGGACCGGCTGTTGGAGGGACATTTCCCGGACGGCCGGTCCGGCGTTCTCAAAATAGTCCGCCGCGCCAGAATACTTTTTTGAAATGTCCGGAGAGCGATATTTAATGTCCGGGAGATAAATATCGATGATCCCGTCCAGGCGGCCAATGACGGCCGGGCTGTCGTAGCCGTTTGAGTTGTAGACGAGCGGAATGGAGAGCCCCCGGGCATAAGCGATCCGGAGGGCCCTCAGGATGGGCAGGACGGCGTGGGTCGGCGAGACAAGGTTGATGTTTAGGGCGCCCTGCTCCTGGAGGTCGAGCATCATGCCGGCCAGCCCCGGGTCGCTCGCCGGGCTCCCTTCGTTGAGCCAGCTCAGCTGATAGTTCTGGCAGAACAGGCACTTCAGGTTGCAGCCGGAGAGAAAGATCGTCCCCGAGCCCCTCGAAGGCCGGCCGCTGGCCTGGTCACTCCGCGAAAGATCCGCGTGGCCGCTGAGGACCGGCTCTTCGCCGAAGTGGAGAAGGGCATGCGAGACGCGCGCCTGCACGCCGGTCTGGCAGACTCCCGTCGCCTCCTTCCGCCTGTCCACCCGGCACCTTCGCGGGCACAACGTGCAATCCGATTCGACCCCGGACATGGCCTCCAGCGCCCGGTCGATCCTGTAGAGCTTGTCTTCGTTTTTCATGCGCGCCTTCGCAGGATATTCTAGCAGATATCCTCGGGTTTTAATTGATTTTAGCCCGGGGCAAAGATATATTGAAGGCCTTAAGGAGCCGGCATGACGCTTGTCACGAAATTCATCGACTTCATCCTTCACCTGGACACGCACCTGTATGTCCTTATCGGAAAATACGAGGTCTGGACCTACGTTCTGCTGTTTCTCGTTATCTTCTGCGAGACGGGCCTGGTGATCATGCCGTTCCTCCCGGGAGATTCCCTACTGTTCGCTTGTGGATCGCTGGCTTCCATCGGCACGTTCAAGTTCTTCAAGGTCGGCTGGCTGTTCATTGTCCTGGCCGCGGCGGCCGTCCTGGGCGACACCATCAACTACTGGATCGGTCACGCCGTCGGGCCGAAGGTCTTCCAGAAGGAGAACAGCCGCTTCTTCAAGAAAGAGCACCTCGTGCGGACCCACGCCTTCTATGAAAAGCACGGAGGCATGACGATCATCATCGCGCGTTTCGTCCCCATCATCCGGACGTTCGCTCCCTTCATCGCGGGAATAGGGGAGATGAGCTACGGAAAGTTCATCAGTTATAACGTCATCGGGGGGGTGGCGTGGGTGGCGTTGTTCGTTTTCGGCGGATATTTTTTCGGCAACATCCCGCTGGTCAAGAGAAACTTCAGCTTCGTCATCTTCGCCATCATCATCATCTCGATGGTGCCCGGGGCCGTCGAGTTCCTGAAACAACGCCGGAAGAAGAAAAAATAGACCCGAACGACGCGCGGATCTTACCCAGGACCGGCAGCCTCATCCTTTGGTAATCCGTTAGGTCGGTGTGGAGGGGCGTGATCGTTATGAAGCCGTGCCCGGCCGCCAGGACGTCGGCGTCGCTGTCGCCGGAAGCCCGGGGATTGCCCGGTCCGATCCAGTAGTACCTTTCGCCCCGCGGGTCCTTCTTCTCGATGATCTCGGGGTCATACCTCTTCTGCCCCAGCTTGGCGACCTTGACTCCCCTGACCGGCGGGGGAGGGATGTTGATGTTGAGGGTGACTCCGGCCGGGAGCCCCTGCCTGAGCAGGAGGCGCGCCGCTTCCTCGACGAAGCGGGCGGCCGCTTCGAAATCAAAATTCCATTTCGCGTCCGGGATAAGAGAAACCGCGGCGGAAGGGATGTCCAGAAATGTCCCCTGGAGCGCGGCGGCCACGGTGCCCGAGTAGGAGATGTCCTGCTGTCCGAGATTGCAGCCGAGGTTCATTCCCGAAAGGATGAGGTCGGGCTTTCGCGGCAGGAGCTTTTTTAAGGCGAGGTAGACGCAGTCGGCGGGGGTCCCGTCAACGGCGTATATGCGCGGCCTGACCTTTTGGATCCTCAGGGGGCGGCTCAGGGTGAGGGAGAGGGAGTTGGCGCTCCGCTCCCTGTCCGGGGCCACGATCCAGGCGTCCGCGAAGCGCCTGACGCGGGCGGCCAGGCTTAGAATACCCGGGGAGAAGTGCCCGTCGTCGTTGGTCAAGAGGACGAGGGGCCTTGTGGCGCGGCCGCTCATTTCTTGATCATGATGAGCAGCATCTTGAACGGACGCACGGCCTGCAGTGCGTGGGGGACGTTCGCGGGCATGATGATCATGTCCCCGGCCTTGACCCGGTTCGGCTCGCCGGCGATGAACACCTCGGCCTCGCCGTCGAGACCGACGACCATGGCGTCGAACGGGGCCGTGTGCTCGCTGAGCTGTTGCCCTACGTCGAAGGCAAAGACCGTGACGGTCCCGGTTTTTTTGCCGATGACCTCGCGGCTGACGATGGCTCCCGTCTGATAATTGACGACATCGGCCGGTTTGAAAACCTGGCCCGTCATGTCTTCGGGGCTCTTTTGTTTGGCGATCGGGGTCATGCCCTTCCTCCTGCGTTCTTCAATCCCTGAATCCCATTTTATCATACACGATTTTATTCATGGGTTCACCTCGCGGCGGTGTCCCGTCAACAATTTCCTGTGTCATGAATGATTTCCGGGGGGAAAATGTGGTCGGGACGGGCGGATTTGAACCGCCGACCCCACGCACCCCAAGCGTGTGCGCTACCAAGCTGCGCCACGTCCCGAACACGAGACCTGATTATATCAGAAAACGGTGGTTTCCCTAAGTCCTTTTTGTTTCTTTCTTTATGGAGGAGACAATGTCCTGGAGCTCGTCGCGGACATCATAGAGCGCCTTTTTAAGCCTATCCGGGTGGACCGGGGCGGTCGGGCGGAGCTCAAACTCCTCCTCAATGCGGCGCTTGATCCCGGCCATGGTCAGGGTCTTCTCGTCCAGGAGTTCCCGGACCCTCTTGATGATCTCGACATCCTTGGGGCGAAAGAACCGCTGGCCGCCCCCGGTCTTTCCGGCCCGGAGGAAGGGGAACTCCTGCTCCCAGGCGTCGATGGTCT
>JALHVH010000424.1 GCA_022867105.1 Candidatus Aminicenantota bacterium | reverse complement strand
GAGCAGGTAAGCAGCCGAGAGGACGGCCGTGGCGACCGCCGGGACCGCGAGGACCTTGTTCGAGGTGAAGATCCCGAAAAAGCAGAGGATCTCGCCGACGAAGCCGTTGAGCCCGGGGAGCCCCATCGACGAAAGCATGACGATGAGGAAGAGCGCCGAAAAGACCGGCATTTGGCGGCCGACCCCGCCGAAGTCCTTGATCTGCCGGGTGTGAGAGCGTTCGTAGAGGAGCCCCACGCAGAGGAAAAGAGCCCCGGTGCTCAGTCCGTGATTCAGCATCTGATAGAGGGCCCCCTCCAGGGCTTCGAAATTCAGAGAGAACACGGCCAGCATGATGAGTCCCATGTGGCTTATGCTCGAGTAGGCCACAAGGGATTTCATGTCCTTCTGCACGAGGGTCATGAGCCCCCCGTAAATGATGCCGAAGGCGGCCAGGAGGGAAAGGTACGGCAGGAATCTCCGGGTCGCGTCAGGGAAGAGGGGAAGGGCAAAACGGATGAATCCGTACGCCCCCATCTTGAGGAGGACGGCGGCCAAAATGATCGAGCCCGGCGTAGGAGCTTCGACGTGGGCGTCCGGAAGCCATGTATGCAGGGGGAAGAGGGGGATCTTGATGGCGAAGGCCAGGGCAAAGGCCAGGAAGAGCCAGGTCTGGGTGTCCGCCCCGAGCGAAAGCCCATAGTAATCAAGCACCGAGAATGAATAAACCCCCGTCGCCCTGTGGTATTGAGCGTAAAGGACGAGGATCGCGACGAGCATGAGGAGGCTCCCGAACATCGTGAAAATGACGAATTTCAGGGTGGCATAAACCCTTCGCCGGCCCCCCCATATCCCGATGATGAAATACATCGGGATGAGCATGGCCTCCCAGAAAACATAGAAGAGAAAGAGGTTCAAAGAGACGAAGACACCGATGAGCCCGGTTTCAAGGAGGAGCATGAAAAACGAGAATTCCTTGATCCGCTCCTCGATCCCGTTCCAAGAGGCCAGAAGGGCCGCCGGAATGAGGAAGGTCGTCAGGAGGACCAGAAAAAGGCTTATCCCATCGATCCCGAGGTGGTACTGGATCCCGTGACCGATCCAAGCCTGCTGTTCGACGAATTGGGGAGATGATATTCCTGAATCGAACCCAAAATAAAGGGCCAGGGACAGGAGGAAGGTCAGGACCGCGACGCCCAGGGCAAAGGACCGGACCATCCGAGTCCTTTCCGCAGGGAAGAAGATAAGGACGAGAGCCCCCCCGAGGGGTAGGAACGTCACCAGGCTCAAGATCGGGACTACCATAACTTACATCAACAAAAACCCCAGAAAAAGAACCGCTCCGATAAGGAAGGCGAGGGCATAATCCTTTATGAGCCCCGTCTGGAGAAGATTGAGACCCTTTCCGGCGGCCCCGGCGGCCGCGGCCGTGCCGTTGAGAGCGCCATCCACCACCCTTTTGTCAAAATGGTCAAAAATGACTTCTCCGCCTCGAACGAGCGGCCGTACAAAGACTGCGTCATAGGCCTCATCCACATAATACTTTCGACTCACGATCGCATAGAGGGCAGGGAACCTGGAGATAAGAGAGTGCGGGATACGGGGATTTTTGACATAAAGAACGTAGGCCGCCGTGACGCCTATCATGGCCGCCGCCGAGGAAAGGAGCATGAGCATCCATTCTGTTCCAGGACCGGGCCCGTGCGACGGGACGTTCGCGAAGACCGGCGCGAGGAACCGCCCGAATAGATCGGCCTTGTCTCCAAGGACCGCGGGCAGACCGACATAACCCGCCACAACAGCGAAGACTGCCAGGACAGCGAGAGGGGCCGTCATGATCGGCGGGGATTCGTGGATATGGGCCTTTGTCTCCGCAAAGATTCGATCACCTCCGTAGAACGCCAAGAAAACCAGCCGGAAGATGTAGAAGGCTGTGAGGATGGCGGTCGCGAGGCCGAGGGCCCAGACGACGTAATGCCCCTGGGCGAAAGCCCGGCTCAGGATGGCGTCCTTGGAAAAGAATCCCGAGAGAAACGGGACCCCGGCGATTGCCGCCGCACCGACAAAGAAAGCGGGAAATGTCCATGGAAGATATCTTCTGAGCCCGCCCATTTTTCTCAGGTCCTGTTCGCCGGAGAGGGCATGGATGACACTCCCCGCAGCCAGGAAAAGCAGGCTCTTGAAAAACGCGTGGGTGACAAGGTGGAACATGCCGGCCGAGTACGCCCCCACGCCACAGCCGATGAACATATAGCCGATCTGAGAGATCGTGGAATAGGCCAGGACCCGCTTGATGTCGTTTTCCGTAAGGGCCATGGTCGCGGCGAAGACGGCAGTCGCCGCCCCTGTGAAAGCGACCGCCAGCGAAGCGGTCCCGGAAAAAGCGAACAGGGCGCTCATCCGGCAGACCATATACACTCCCGCCGTGACCATGGTCGCGGCGTGGATGAGAGCGCTGACCGGAGTCGGACCTTCCATCGCGTCAGGAAGCCAGACGTAAAGAGGGACCTGGGCCGATTTCCCCGTCGCACCAATGAAGAAAAGAACGGCGGCCAGGGTGGCCATTCCGGCCGGGAACCGCCCGCCCATCACGTTCGCGGCAAGATCCTGGAACTCGGCGCTTCCTGTCACCGCCAGGACGAGGAAAATGCCGCCGAGGAAGGCCGTGTCTCCGATCCGGTTTACAAGGAAGGCCTTCTTGCCCGCGGCCGCCGCGGCAGGCTTCTCGAACCAGAACCCGATGAGGAGATACGAGCAGAGCCCGACGCCTTCCCAGCCGACGAACATCAGGACGACGTTGGACGCCAGGACGAGGAT
>JALHVH010000423.1 GCA_022867105.1 Candidatus Aminicenantota bacterium | reverse complement strand
GGCGTGGAATTCCTCTTCAACAAGCGTTTCTCGAACAAGTGGCAGTTGATGCTCTCGTATCTCTACTCCAAAACGAAAGGGACCATTGACAACGGCCAGGCCGATGACATCGGCTGGAATGGCCGGAACAGTCAGCAAGCCGGCGACCCGAACTTCTGGATCAACGCCGATGGCAACGCCACCTTCGACCCGACCCATATGCTTAAAGTCCAGGGAACGTACGTCCTTCCTTTCGACATCAGCTTCAGCACATCTTTCAGGGCGATCACCGGCAGCGCCTGGGCCCAAAGATTCAGGACAAAGAGTTTGAATCAAGGCCGGGTGACGTTCTTTACCGAGCCTCGCGGCTCACAACACTACGACATGCAGAAAGTCCTCGATCTCCGGTTGGAGAAGGTCTTTACCCTCGCTCAGAAGTACAGGCTTGGAGTTCTGATCGACTGCTTCAACGTTTTCAATGCCAATACCGTTCAGGATTGGGGAACAAGAGTCGGCTATGACTGGATCAATGACCCCTCCGACTCGGCTTATTACCAGTCGACACAGGGGCACGATCTCTACATCATCATCAAGCCGCGCCAAGTTCGTCTCGGCATCCGCCTGATCTTCTAATTGGAAAAGAAGAAGTAGAAGAGCTCGAACTCAAGGGGTGGCGGCAGGCGCCGCCACCCCTTTTTTATCTCTGGCCCTCCAAAATCCGGCCCATATTCGGCTATGTCGAGAGGGCATGGGGAAGGGCTCGAGCGATCATGCGGAGATCAGCCTGAGACGAGTGCCCGACGAGGCTGCCGACGACGGCCGGAATTGAAACTTCTCCCGGGCTGTGATAGTTTAGGTTCCTGGAAGATGATCTTGAGAAAAACGCTCGTCTCCGCTTTTTGTATTCTCTTCGAACTCCTGGGCGCACCGGCTTTTCCGGGGCAGCAGCTCGTCCCCGCCCATCGAACATGGCTCGAAGACGTCTCTCCCATCATCACGAAGATCGAGCGGGAGGTCTTCCTGAAGCTCAAAACCGACGCCGAGCGGGAAAAGTTCATCCAGTTCTTCTGGCGCCAGCGCGACCCCCTGCCGGACACGAAGGAGAATGAGTTCACCAAGGAGTACATGGAGAGGGTCCGTTTCGCCGACCAGAACTTCGGCCGCGGCTCCTTTAAGAGGGGGAGCCAGACGGAGAGAGGATCGTTCTACCTCATTCTGGGAAAACCCCTCGAAAGGAATTTCTTCACGACCCATTCCGAGCTCTGGCCCATGGAGCTTTGGTTCTACAAGGGGGAGGAGCCGTATGGTCTGCCCGCCTACTTCTATCTCATTTTCTATCAACCCCAGGGGATCGGGGATTACCGGCTGTACTATCCCGGCATCGAAGGCCCGGAGAAGCTGGTCATCCCGAACGTCGGGAGTAGATCTGTCACCCGGGCTTCGGCCATCCAGGTCATTAAAAAATCGAGTTCCGAGCTGGCCGGCGCCGCCCAGAGCTATCTTCCGGGCGACAGGCCCCTCGGCAGCGCATCCTTCTCCTCGGACAGCATCATCGCCGCGGCCAAGTCCCTCCCGGAGAAGAAATTCTCCGATGCATATGCCCGGTCCTACATGAACTACAAGGACTTCGTGGAAACCGAATACGCGGACAATTTCATCAATGCCGGCGTCAAGGTCAATCTCTTTGCAGCCTCCGGACAGCCTTTCCTTCACTGGTCCATCGAGCCGGACAAGATGAGCTTCGCCCAGCGCGGCGAGGAGTTCTACGCCGGGTTCGAGCTCCTCGTCAGGATGGAGAACTTCAAGGGCGACCTCATCCTGGAAAACACCGAGGAGATCCCCATCCGCTTGACCGAGGCCCAGTACAAGGCCCACGAGCGCCAGCGCTTCGCGTTCCAGGATATTCTGCCGGTCATCCCGGGGAACTTCAGGTTCTTTTTCCTTCTCAAGAATAAGACGGGCAAGGACTTTACGTCGTTCGAGACCACCGTCTCCGTGCCCGGCGAGGGGACCGGTCTTCGCCTCAGCAGCCTGCTTCTCTTTCACGGTCAGGAGCCGGTCCCGGCCGGCCGGCGCATGAACCTCAAGGCGTTCACGTTCGACGGCGTCCAATACATCGTCGGCGCCAAGAACGAGTTTCTTCCCCAGGAAAGTCTGGGGGCTTATATCCAGGCCGAAGGGCTGAAGGAGGCCGCCGCCGATCCGCAGGCCGTCCTCCGGCTTGAACTCCATTCGCTCGACGACGGCTCGCTCGTCCGGGACCAGAAGGTCCCGCTGGCCGAAGTCCAGGGCCGGACGGGCGGCGGAACCGTCTTCGGTCCGTTCGCCCTCGCGAACGTCAAGCCCGGCTACTATAGCGCCGAGGTCTCCGTGGTCAGCGGGGGAAAGACGCTCGCGTCCGAGAAGGACAACTTCATCCTTCTCTCCCAGCCGTATCCCGTCCTGCCCTGGGCCTATGCCAAGATGCACAGCCCGTTCCCGTCACCCGAACAATTGCGCCTTCTGGCCACGGAACATTTCATGGCAAGGGACTATGAAAAGGCCCGCGGGCTCCTGGACCGGGCTCTCAAGCTTAAGGAGGACGCCCCGACGCGGCTCCTTCTGGGCAAGTCGCTGTTTGCCCTGAACAGGTTTCAAGATTCGCTGGCGACGATCATCCCCTTGTATGAAGCCACCAAAGACAGGGAGGCCGCCAAGGTCATCGCCCTGGACTACACTGGTCTCAAGGACTGGACGACCGCCCTCATCTACCTAGACAAGCTCATGGCCGAGGCCACCGAGGTCGGCGTCCTCAACCTGGCGGCGGAATGCCATCTCAACCTCGGACGGCCTGACAGGGCCCTGCCCCTCATCCAAAAATCCCTATCCCTCGATCCCTCCCAGCCCGCGATCCGGGCCCTGGAAGAAAAAGCCAAAAAAGGAAATTGATCCCTAAGGAGAAAAAGATGCCTAAGCGCGCGATCATGGCGATACTCTTGGGCCTGGCGGTCTTCGCCGCGGCCTGGGCCCAGATCCAGGGCAAGCTGACGGGCGTCGTCAAGGACAGCCAGGGAAACCCCGTAGAGAAGGCCGTCGTGACCGTCGTCTCCACCAAGACCTCCGCCGTGAGCTATGAGCTCACGACCAACAAGGAGGGCAGGTTCCTCCAGGTCGGCATCATGCCCGGGTATTTTCAGGTCAGCGTCAAGAAGGCTGGATTCCTCCCCGGGTCCACGGAGGTGAGAGTGAGCCTGGCCGGGGAAACGGACATCGAGATCAGGCTCGACACGGCCGATGAAATTGCCCTGAAGACCGTCTCGGCCGCCGACCAGGTCTTCCTCAAGGGGAACAGGCTCTATGGCGAGCAGAAATACGCCGAGGCCGCCGCCGCCTTTGAAGAGGCCGTCAAGATGAGCCAGCCCAACTGGGGCTATTTCTTCAATCTCGGGCTGGCCTACAAGAAGATGGACAAGAAGGACGAGGCCATCGGGGCCTTCCGGAAGGCCGTGGAGCTCAACTCGGAGAGCTATAGCTCCAACAAGGAGCTGGCCGAAGTCCTGGGCAAGGGCGGGGCCTTCGAAGAGGCCAAGACGTATTTCCAGAAGGCCGTCGAGCTCAGTCCCGACGATCCCGACGCCCACTATAACCTCGGCGCCTGTCTCACCAATACCGGAGAGACGGACGCGGCCCAGGTCCACTTCCAGAAGGCGGTCGATCTTAAGCCCGACTACGCCGATGCCTACTATCAGCTGGGGACCATCTTTATCGGCCAGAACAAGGTCCCGGAAGCCGTCCGGAGCCTGGAAAAATTCCTGGAACTCGCCCCCAACCACGAGAAGGCGCCGCTCGCCACGCAGCTGTTGCAGTATTTAAAGAAATAGGAACCTCCCTTTTTGGTCGCCAGCGGGAATAGGAACGACTTTCAAAACGGATTCAGAGAGCGTGGCTTCCACTAATACGAACGCAATTAAAAAAGGTACTATGTATGAACGGCACTGAATGCCGTCCTCAAGCCCCCGTAGCGGAGGGGGGGCCCGAATCCTATGAAGGCTATATCGGCGACACGCCCAAGACTCTGTCCAT
>JALHVH010000056.1 GCA_022867105.1 Candidatus Aminicenantota bacterium | reverse complement strand
TGGCAGTCCGGGAAACCCTGCGTTTGATAGAAGAGCTCGATCTCGCGGGGGATCTCGAAAAGGCGCTCCCCGTCGAGAAGGACGAAGAACGGAAGCTTTTCGCTGATCCCGACCTCATCCCTGATCCGGGAGGGAGGGAAAGAGGACAGGCCGTTGAACTCCGTAAAATCGACCCTGTATTTCTCGCCCGGGCTGACATCATAGATGACCCGGATCTCGTTCTCCGGGCGCTCGATCCGGGACTTTGCCGAGGCGAAGACATGGCCCCGTTTCCTGAGGTAAGTCAGGATGCGCGCCTCCCCTTCCGCCAGGCCCCACTCCTCGAAGATCCGCTCTTCCCAGATGGGCGCCAGCAGGCTCGAGGGAACGTTCGCCCCCCGGATAAGGAAGCTGATCTTTTCCCGGGGGAGGACGCTGATCATAAGAGTGACGCGGCCGCCGGCCTCGTCAAAATCCTCCCGGACGATGTCGAGCGCCGCCCTTTTGTAGCCGAGGGTGTTATAGTGGTCCTTCAGCCGCTGAAGGTCTTCCCGGAACCTTGAGGGAACATAGATCGCGCCCTCCCGGTTCCTCAACCGCTTGATGAGCTCGTTCTCAGGAACGATGGGGCTGCCTGAGAAAGCGATCTTCCCGATCGTGAACCTCTTCCAAGGTCCGATCTTGAATACGACGTCGGCGACGGACGCGTTAACATCCTTCCCCGTCTCCGCCCGGATCTCGGGCTCGAAGTAGCCCTCCCGTTCAAGGAGCTTCCTGAGCTCCCCGACCGCCTGGTCGATCTTGTCCTCGGAAAAGAGACTTCCCGGCCGCAGGACTTCAACGGCTCCTCTCATCTTTGTCCTCGGCAGATCTTTTCCCTCTGAAAAAGAGAGGTTTCGCACGGTGAGTTTATGGGTCAGGACGAACGTGAGGTCCACGCGGGCGTCGCCGCTCCGGAGGACCCTGATGTCGGAGAAGAGGCCGGTTTGGTAGATCTGTTTGATGCTCTGATCGATCTTCTTCAGGGAATAGAGCTCGCCCTTCCGGATGGAGATGAGCTCCCGCACGTCCTGCTCGCCGGCCTTTCCGTCCGCCCGGATGAAAATGTTCTCGATGACCGGCGGTCCGGAAACCCGGGAAAGGGATAGGGCGCCGGCAGGAAAGGCCGAGAGAAACAGAACGGTCCAGGTCAGCCGCAGGAGCTTCCCTTTCGTCCTCGGACGCTCAGAACCTTTTCCGAATCTTGACATCGAAGCTGATCCGTCCCAGTTCATTTCTCATACCCACAAGGGAAAAATCGTTGCTCAGGTCCCACTCCATCCGGACGATCTCCTCCCTTTGGGTCGTCAGGTTGGTGGAGTACAGGATCGACAGGTTTCGGGAGATCTGCCTTCCGACCGTAAGCCTGGCCGCCATTTCGGCCGAAGAGCCCAGGACAAAAGGATCGACCCTGAACCGGGCCAGGCTGAACAACCCTTCGGCCCTCTTCTGGGCCTGCTCCGCGATCTGGAAGGAAAGCAGAGAGGCGGTGCTGAGTCGGGTGCTCGTGTCGTAGGAGTAGGACCGCCGGAAGGCCTCGCCCAGGGCCAGAAGGGCCAGGACGTCCTCGGGAGGCAGCGGCGGCGAAGAGCTGAACCCCGGCCTCAGGCTGTTGACGAGCCCATTCAGAGAGAAGGTGACCCGATAATCCTTGACGTAGGTCTCCCCCAGAAAATCTAAGTACGGCTCGACCGAGGCCGGATTGAAGAAGCTCAGGCGGCCGCGCACAACCTTGAACTTCCTGTCCTGAAAGTCGACCTCGCCGCCCAGGGCCTCAATGTCGCCAAGGATGAGCGGCGAGTGGATGTTCCCCGAGATGGTGAGGTCAAGCCGTCCGTTGATCCTGCCGAGGGAGTTCTCCATCCAGGCGTTTTCGGCCGCCCGGAGCCTCAGATTCAGGGACAGATCGTCGAAGAAACCCTTTTCCCTCCGGATTTGATAATAAGGTGTCGAGGCGAATCCGAACTTTTCATAGATCTCCCGGCGCCAGGACAGCCGGGAAATGGATAGCTCCCCGTCCAAAATGAAGCTCCGGCTGTCCTTCGTCAGCCGGACCCAACCGTCCGTCAGCGCCCGCGTCCGTTCGAAGGGCGAGAGGACCATACTCTTCCCCTCCACCCGGACGTCGATGGATTCGACGCCCTTCCTGCCGATGCCGACCTCCCCGCCGCCCCGGACGTCCCCATCCCCCAGCTTTCCCTGGAACGAGCGCAAGGAAATCTTGCCGTCCTGGATGAACGCCAACCCGGTGTAATCGTTCAGGGCGTGGGCGAACCCGGGCAGAGGAATGAGAGACCCCTGGAGGTCCGCGGCCCCGTTGAACCGGGGAGCCGTCCGCAGGCCGCGGATCTCCCCCAGGTAATTGAGACGGCCCTTCGCCCCTTTCCAAGGCATGAGAAGATCGAGGTTGTTGAAGCCCCCCTTGAAGTCCGCCGAGATCGAGTCCTGGTAGAGGGGAAGTTTGAAGAGCATCTGGAATTCGTTCAACCCGGGCAGGAAGCCTCCGCGGACGTCCAGATCGATCCTGTCCTCCAGATAGCCCAAGGCCCAATCTCCCCTGGCCTCGGTCTTCTGAAAGGGCGAAACCAGAAGGTCCAGGACCTCGAACTTGCCCGTCGGCCGGTCCTTGCCGAAAACGCCTTTGCCTCCCAGGTCAAGGTTGAGCTTTCCGTTCAGCCCGGGCGCTATGACGGCAAGGTCCAGGCCCTTCCCGGTAAGATCGATATCGAAGTCGCCGCCGACCGGCCTTAAGGAGAAATCCCCGCCGACCATCCCGTTGAAGAGCGTGAAACTGAGGCCGCTGAGATGCACGGCCCCGTCCTTCCACGCCAGGCCGCCCCTGACGTTCGCGGCCGGTTGGCCGAGGACCCGGAGCTCAGGGCTCGAGAAATCTCCCTTGAACTGGAGGTCCCCGCCGTCCTGGACGAGTTTGAACACTCCCCTGGCCCTTCCCGCCAACGGCAGGAGGATATCGAGAGGCGGAAGGATCTTTTCGACCGCTCCGTCGGCCAGCTTGAAGCCGGCCTCGACCCGGCTTCCTTCAACGGCCAGATCGATCTCCCCTTTCATGTTCGCGTCGTCGACACGGAACGTCCCGAGGACATTTCTCCTCAGGATCTCGAGCGTCCCCTCGACGGCGGCCGCATTGAACTTGGCGAATCCCGCGGGCGCGCAGGAGAACCCGGCCGTGACGCGCGGCTGATCGTAGTCCCCGGCGATCCTGATGTCGGCGGTCCCCATGCCCCGGATCTCCGGGAACTCGAAGGCGCGGTTCAGGATGAGCGAGGTGAAGGCCCTGGCCTGCCTGACGTCCTTGATCTCTCCGCGGATCGCCAGGTCCATGTCCCGGCCGATCCTGACGCCCCCCCGGACTTCGACCCTGCCGAAGCTGGAGTCCAGGTCGGCGGACGAGAAAGTGAGATCTTTGGCTTGGAGGTCCATTTCGAACCGCACCGCCCCCCGGAACGGGTACCTGGGGGGCTCGGGCGCCTCCAACCCATCCCTGAACTCCCCATCGGACGTGAGCCGGTTGTTCTCGATAACGAAATTCCCCCAGACAGGAGACCGGACGGGCCAGGGAACCTTGTAATAGCTCAAGATCGGGTCGAGGAGGACCCCGCGGACCTGCCCGTCGACCCTCCCCCGGCCGAATCGGATGAGCACGGACTCCGCGGGCGCATATCTCTTTTGGAGGCTGAGTTCCACTTCGCCCCCGGCCTTGCCCCGAACCGCGACCCGACCCGTCATCTCGCCCAGGGGCACCGTGTTCATCGTGACAGCCCGGCTGGAAAAGTCCGCGTCGAAGAAAAGTTCGCCGCCTTTCGTCTCCAGTCGGCCGCGGCCTTCCGTCCGGCCTTCCCAGTCGAAAGGAATGTTCAGGAGGCGGGTGATGTGGCCGGCCTCGATGTTGAAGATGGTATTGAGTTCCAGAACGGGCCGAGCCGGATTGCGCAGCTTCCCATCGGCTTTGATGACGAACCCGGCCCCCTCCACGACCAGCCTGCGGATGGAAACCTCTCGCCCCTTTCCGGAGACCGCAACCGAGGCCCTGCCGCCGAACTTGACCCCTGAAGCGGCCGGAGTGAAGGCATACTCACCCGCCTCCGCTTGGAAGGAGAACCTGTCGCCCTCCTGGGTAAAGAGGGCTTTCACCTTGCGGGAATGGATGGAACCCGCCGTCAGCCGAAAAAGGACCTCACCGTCTAGGACCAGGCCCTTCTCGATCGGGAAAGGGAGCGGCCAGAAGGACCTGGACTTTCCCTTCGCCCCGCCCGCCCCTTCCGATATCTGCAGGACCGGCCCTTCGATGATGACGGTGAGGGGCTTCTCCCTGCGCAAAAGGGACATGGTGGAGATCCGGACGGTCACTTTCCGGGCAGAGAAGAGCGGCGGGGCGGCGACGGTCCGGACGTCCTCCAGGACCAGGGCCGGCGGGAGGGAGGAGAGGCGCAAACGGGCGTAGGTGATGATCGAGTCGAGCTTCGCCCTGGCCTGGCGGAGGAAGATTTTCTTGCCGATGACGAGGGCGCCGAAAAGCAGGGCCATGACCAGGAAAAATACGATCAAGCCCTTGAATTTCTTCAGGATCTTCCTCTGGGCCTTGGGAAAAGGCTGATGACCGAAATGGCAGGCTCCCTTATTTCTTGACCTTGGCCCAGTCTTTCAGGAACTTCTCGACACCGGCGTCGGTCAGCGGGTGCTTGACCATCTTCTTCAGGACGGCGGCGGGGATCGTAGCGATGTCGGCGCCGAGGAGGCCGGCCTCGATGACGTGCCTGGGATGGCGGATGCTGGCCACGATGACCTCGGTTTCCAGGCCGCAGTTATCGAACAAGGTCACGATCTCCTCGATGAGCCCCATGCCCTCCTGGGAGATATCGTCCAGCCTTCCGATGAACGGGCTGACATACCTGGCCCCCGCCTTGGCCGCAAGGAGGGCCTGGCCGGCCGAGAAGACAAGGGTCATGTTGACCTTGATCCCCTCGCCCGAAAGAACCTTGGTCGCCTTGAGACCTTCGACGCAGACCGGAATCTTGATAACGACGTTGGGCGCGATCGCCGCCAGCTCGCGAGCCTCTTTGACGATCTCCTCGGCCGCGGTGGAAACACACTCCACGCTCACGGGGCCCGGGACGGTCCGGCAGATCTCCCGGATGAGGTCCTCGAACTTCATGCTCTCTTTGGAGCACAGGGACGGGTTGGTCGTCACGCCGTCCACGACGCCCCATCCGGCGATCTCACGGATCTCATCAAGGTTCGCGGTGTCCAGGAAGAACTTCATGGCCTTTCTCCTCGTCTTTCATTCCGTTTTTCTCATGACCTGGTTCGAGAGCGTTCCGATACCCTCGATCTGGACGTCCACCCTATCGCCGGGCTGCATGGGCCCGACACCGGCCGGGGTTCCCGTGGAGATGATATCACCTGGGAAAAGCGTCATGATCCTCGAGATGAACCGGACAAGGAACGGGACGGTGAAGATGAGGTTCCTCGTATTCCCGGATTGTCTCAACTTCCCGTTCAGGAAGGTTTTGACTTGGAGCGCGGACGGATCGACGTCCGTGTCGATGCACGGCCCGCAGGCGGCGAAGGTGTCGAAGGACTTGGCCCGTGTGAACTGGACGTCCCTGGCCTGGAGGTCCCGGGCCGTAATATCGTTGAAACACGTGTAGCCCAGGATGTGCTCCTCCACCGGGTCGTCATCGGCCAGCTGGCGTGCCTTTTTCTTGATGACGACGGCCAGTTCCCCCTCATAATCCACCTGCTTCGACATCTCGGGATAGGCGATGATGTCCCGGGCCCCGATCACGGCAGATGAGGGCTTGAGGAAGAGCAACGGCACTTCCGGGAGGGGCCTTCCCATTTCCTGCGCGTGGTCCCTGTAATTCGCGCCCACGGCGACGATCTTGGTGGGCTCGACGGGAGGAAGGATGAACACCTCGCTTATGGGCACGGGGCTGTCCTCGATCCTGAAATCCCCGAACACGGACCCTTTTATGGGAAAGAGGAACTCCTCCTTGAGGACCCCGTAAAGGATCTTCTTTCTGTAGCGAAACCGATAGATCTTCATCGAGGCGCGTCCTATAGGCTGTCGGCCACGGCCTCCGTTTTCGGGCTTTCGTTCCCGTTCCTGTCCACGGAGCTAATAGCATACCGATAACGCCGGCCCTTTTCAACCGCGGCATCCGTGTAAGCGTTCTCGATGAGAAGCTGAGGGGTCAGCAGCTCGTCTTCGGCCTCCCCTTCCACCCTGCGCCAAACCTTGTAGCCGGCAAAGTCCTTTTCCCGATTCGCCTCCCAGCTCAAAGCGATGAATCCGCTGCCGGTCACGGGCACCAGGCCAGCGGGCGCGGCCGGTGGAAAAACATCCTTGGGGAGGATCTCCCGGTGCTCGGAATCGTCGCTCTCCAGAAAGGGAGGCGTCTCGGTGGCCGACGACCTGACGAAATATCGAAGCGGAAGGCCGTACTCGAATTCGCCGTCCTCATACTTGAGCTCCACGACCAGGCTCGAGTTGAGGCGTTTGGCCGGACCGTCCTTGGACTCCCGGTAGATGTTGTAGCCGACGACACGCGGGGGCGTGGACATGTCGACGTTCGCGGCAGGCGCCTGCCAAGCAAGGACGACCTTGTCCTCGGCGGAGCGGAGATCGAAGCCCTGAGGCGGAAGAGGGCCCGCCTGCGGCTCGATTTCGGCGGTAGCCGAGAACGCGGATTCGTGGGACCTCCGGTCTTTCACGCGGACGGCGAAGATGAACTTCGAAGTCCCGATCTTCTTGCCGGCCAGCGAGTACGGATAGGAAAAGCCCGCGGCGTCAGAGTCCTTTTCCCTCCGGTAGGTCGTGAGCTGTTCCCTCTCGATGACGGCCGCCAGCTGGGACTTAGCTAAAAAGTCTTTCTCGGCCTCCTGGAATAAGGGGGTGGCGCCCTTCGGCTGTTCGAGGACCCAGATCTCGGCCTCGGCCACGGCGTCCAGGACGGCGCCGTCCACGTAGGTCGTAGGATTCTTCCATCCCACGAAGATCTTGTCGCCGCGCTGGAAGAGGGTCACGGCCTCCACCTTCTGCGGCGTGCGGATAAGCGGCGGCAGGAGGGGGCTTTTCTTGCCGCAGCCGGCCGTGAGCGCGCAGGCGAGGAGCGCGACGAAAACGATGGGTTTCTTCATCACAAAATAAACCGCTTCAGGTCCTGGTCCTTGAGGATGTCCTCAAGCTGCTTCTGGACGTATTCCCTCCCGATGGGGATATTCTTCCTCTGGATGTTCGGGGCCTCGAAGGAAATGTCCTCCATGACCTTCTCCATGACCGTGTGAAGCCTGCGGGCGCCGATGTTCTCCGTGTCCTCGTTGACCTTTTCCGCGATGGCGGCGATCTCGTCGATGGCCTCCGGAGAGAACTCGACTTCGACGCCCTCCGTGGCCATCAGGGCCTCATACTGCTTGATGAGGGCGTTCTCGGGCTCGGTCAGGATGCGGACGAAGTCCCCCTTGTTGAGGGGGGTGAGCTCGACACGGATCGGGAACCGGCCCTGGAGCTCCGGGATGAGGTCGGACGGCCTGGAAACGTGGAAGGCCCCCGCACCGATGAAGAGGATGTGGTCGGTCCGGACAAGGCCGAAGCGCGTGTTCACGGTCGTCCCTTCGATGATGGGCAGGAGGTCGCGCTGGACCCCTTCGCGGCTGACCTCGGGTCCATGGCCCGTCTCGCGGCCGGCGATCTTATCCACCTCGTCTAAAAAAATGATGCCCGAGTGCTCCACCTTTTCGATGGCCAGGCGGGACACCTGATCCATGTCCACCAGGCGTTTCTCCTCATCTTCCAACAAGACCTCGTGGGCCTCCTTGATCTTCATCTTCCTCTTCTTGGTCTTTCCCCCCATGAACCCGGGGATGAGCTCCTGGA
>JALHVH010000055.1 GCA_022867105.1 Candidatus Aminicenantota bacterium | reverse complement strand
TATGAATATTATCATCTCTGGAAGAAAAATCAGAAAACCCAGGTGTCACTAATGTCCGGACCCCATACAGGCGGTCGGGTCATAGGGACTCTCGAAAGGAGGATCTCCCATCATGCCCGAATTCGTTTATCAGGAGATGTTCCCCGAGGGTGAAGACACGACCGAGTATCGTTTCTTGACCAAGGACCATGTTTCGTCAGGTTTGTTTGAGGGCCGGGAGATCGTCAAGATCGGTCCCGATGGGCTCGCTTACCTGGCCGAGCAGGCATTCCGTGACGTGGCATTCCTTCTCCGGCCGTCTCATCTTAAAGAGCTTCAGAGGATCCTGGACGATCCGGAGGCCTCCGACAACGATAAATACGTGGCCCTCGAGCTCCTTCAGAACGCGATCATTTCGGCCGAGGGCGTTTTCCCGCAGTACCAGGATACGCGGACGGCCGTTATCATCGGGAAAAAGGGCCAGGCCGTCAGGACGGGCCGGGGCGATTGCTGATCGCTCCGCATTTGGCTACAATGTCCTGTGGAGCGATCATGGAATTCATCAGTGTTCTCAACGACGTCCTCGGTCCTGTCATGCACGGCCCGTCGAGTTCACATACCGCGGGCTCTTACCACATCGGGAGGACCGCCCGCTCCCTGCTCGGGGACGAGCCGCGGACCGCGTCCTTCACCTTTGACCCGGACGGGTCCTACGCCCGGACCTACCGTCAGCAGGGAGTGGACCTGGCCCTGGCTGCCGGCCTCATGGGCTGGCCCATCACGGATAGGCGCTTTTTAAAGGCCTTGGAATTCGCGAAACGGTCCGGGCTGAAGCTTGTTTTCGAAATCGCACCGCTTGTCAGGGCTGACCACCCCAACATGGCCCGGATCCGGATGACGTCGGCTAACGGAGGAACTCTCGAGATCACCGCCAAGTCCACGGGCGGCGGCGGATTCGTCATCGCCGAGCTCGAGGGAAGGCCCGTGGAGATCAAAGGCAAGAGCCACGAGACCGTGGTCCTGGCCGGCCGCGGGGCCGAGGCCGCGGTCAAGAGGATCATGGCCGCGTCCGGCCGGTCGACGGAAGCGACCTTCAGGCGGGCAAAAGGCCGCGAAGTCCTTTTGTCTTTCCGGAAAGATGCTCCGGCGACGCAGAGGATCCGGGGGCGGCTCAAGTCGTTTCCCGCCGTCAAGAAGACATGGACTGTCGATCCCGTCTTCCACGTCAGGAAGGGCGAACCGATCTTCCTGAGCGCCTCGGAGATGGTCCGGGCCGCCGCGAGAAAGCGCCGCTCTCTAGGCGAGATCGCCCTTGCCTACGAAGCCCGCATCTTGGGACTGTCCGAGGAAGAGGTCCTGTCCGAGGTCCTGAAGCGTTATTCCATCATGAGGGAATCGGTGGCCCGGGGCCTCGGGAGCAGGGGGATGGCGATGCAGCTCCTCCGTCCTTCCGCCGGTGGTGTCTTTCGCGCCGAGCGTTCAGGGAAAACGCCGATCGGGGGACTCCATACCCGGGCGGCCGCAAGGGCCATGGCCGTCATGCACGTCGCGAACAGCATGGGCATTGTCTGCGCCGCTCCGACGGGCGGAGCGGCCGGGGCGCTGCCGGGTGTCGTCGTGACCCTCGCCGAAGAGAAGAGGGTCGGCGACAGGAGGACGGCCCTGATGCTCCTGGCCGCGTCGGCCGTCGGCCTCATCGTCGCCCGGAGGGCCACCTTCGCCGCGGAAGTGGCCGGCTGCCAAGTGGAGATCGGAGCGGCCGGGGCCATGGCCGCCGCCGCCGTCGTCGAGTTCGCCGGAGGGAACGCCCGGCAGGCCGCGGACGCGGCCGCGATCGCGTTCCAGAACACCATGGGCTCGGTCTGCGACCTCGTCCAGGGGATATGCGAGATTCCGTGCCATACCCGGAACGCCGTGGCCGCGTCAAGCGCCTTTGTTTGCGCCGATCTCATCCTGGGCGGATACCGGAACCTCATCTCACTGGACGAGACCATAGACGCCGTTTATTCCTCGGGAAAGATGCTCCCGGCCGAACTCCGCTGCACCGCCCGGGGCGGGATCGCCCTGGCACCGTCGGCCCTGGCCCTCCCCCGATTGAGGAAGAAAGATCGAATTCAAAGGAGTCATTGAAGTGAGCGGAAACACATTCATCCAGGACATCCGGATAAAGGCGTCCCAGAAATACCTGCGCGTCGCCTTCCCCGACGCCGAGGACGCGCGAACCCTCACGGCGGCCCTGACCCTGAAAGCCGAGAAGATCGCCGTCCCCATGCTCGTCGGAAACCCGGACGTTCTCCTCAAGCTCGCGGGGGACAACGGCCTCAACCTCGACGGCATCGAGATCGTCAACCCCCTGACATCCGAATGGAAGGATGCCCTGGTGAACCTCCTGTTCGAGAAAAGAATGGCGAAGGGCTGGACGGTGGAGCAGGCC
>JALHVH010000422.1 GCA_022867105.1 Candidatus Aminicenantota bacterium | reverse complement strand
GTTACAATGTATGAACGGCACTGAATGCCGTCCTCAAGCCCCCGTAGCGGAGGGGGGACCCGTCGGCTTTTTCGACGGGGGGAACCGACGGGACTGGTTCCCCGGGGGTCGGGGGAGTGAGGGCGGCTTCAGGCCGCTTAAAGTCAGATGTCAAACTATCTAATGCGTTCGTATTAGGTTTGACCCTACTTGAAACCAATCCGGCGCGTCTCCCGTATATAAGGACGAGTTGTTTTGCGAAAAAGGAGCCCGACCATGACGAGAACCCAAGGCCTGTTCCGGTTGCCCATTCTCGCCTTTTTGGCTTCGGCCGTGTTCTGTGCAGCCGCCGCCCCGCCGGTCTTTTCAGCCGGCACGAACCCTCAGGAAGCGCCGAAAAAGCCGGCTGCCGCCTGTTTCGCGCTTTCCGCCGCCCCCTCAAAGGTCAAGATCGACGGCGTCCTCGACGAAGAGGCCTGGCAGAAGGCCGCGGTTATGAAGCTCCTTTACGAGTGGACGCCCGGCGACAACGCCCCCCCGCCCGTCGATACGGACTGCCTCGTGACTTATGACCGGGACAAGTTCTACATCGCCTTCCGGTGCTTCGACCCGGAACCGAAAAAGATCCGGGCCCACCTCATGGACCGGGACGCCACGGACACCCTCATCCAGGATGACCATATCAGCGTCATCATCGATCCCTTCAACGACGAGCGCCGCGGCTTCCAGTTCCGGGTGAATCCGTTGGGCGTCCAGGCGGACGCCAACTTCAGCGAGTCGGAAGGTTATGAGGATTTCTCGTGGGATGCCATCTGGGACGCGGCCGGGAAGATCACGGACTGGGGATACGCCATTGAGATCGCCATTCCCTTCAATCAGCTCCGGTTCCCGAAGGGGACAGCCTCACAGACGTGGGGGATCTCGGCCGAGCGCTCCTGGCCGCGCAATGTCCGCCACCGGATGACCTCCCATCGGAGGGACCGGGACGTTTCCTGCCTTCTTTGCCAGTTCAACAAGCTCACGGGAATCCAGAGCATCACCCCGGGCCGCAACCTCGAATTCGACCCGACGCTGACAGCCAACCGTACGGACGTCCGGAACGATTTCCCGGCCGGGCCCATGGAGGCGGGCAAGATCAAGGCGGAGCCGGGCATCACCGCCCGCTGGGGGGTCACACCCAACCTCATCCTCAACGCGACGGTTAACCCCGATTTTTCCCAGGTCGAGGCCGACGTCGCTCAGCTCGACGTAAACACGCGTTTCGCGCTTTTTTATCCGGAGAAGCGGCCCTTTTTTCTGGAAGGCGGGGACTTCTTCCTGACGCCCCTCCAAGCCGTCTTCACCCGGACCGTCGCCGACCCTGTCGGCGGAGTCAAGATGACAGGCAAGATCGGCCCAAGCGCGATCGGGTTCTTCGGCGCCTACGATCGGATCAACAACCTGATCTTCCCTTCGAACCAGGGTTCGGCTTCGGACTCGCTGGACCAGGACGTCGCGAGCGGTGTTTTCCGCTACCGGCGCGACGTCGGCCGGAATTCGACCATCGGAGTGCTCTATACCGGACGGGCGGCCGAGGATTATTACAACCACGTCCTGGGCTTTGACGG
>JALHVH010000421.1 GCA_022867105.1 Candidatus Aminicenantota bacterium | reverse complement strand
GGCGGCGACCGCGGGCCCGGAGAGGACGTTAGCGGACAGGAAGGTCACCAGGAAGATCTTCGGATAGAAGATGAGTCCGCAGACGACAATAGCAAGGAACAAGGCCGTCCGGATGTCGATCCTCCGGTTGAAAAGGGCATTCAAGAAGTTCCGGTAGGGGAGCGTGCTGATCATGCAGAACGAAATGAAGAGCGCGAGAAGGGCGAAGAGGAAGGCCCATTCCCTGGACTGCACGGCGGCCGGATGGAGGAACGGCAGGGAAGACATGAACATGGCCGCCGAAGGCACGGTCAGCCCCTGGTAGAACCTCCGGTCGGGCGCGGCCTTGGTCTGGACGTTGTAGCGGGCCAGGCGCAGGACAGCCGCCGAGAGGAAGACGAAGCTGAAAAAGATCCCGGGCGCTCCCGTCCTTCCCAGGCCCCAGAGGTAGATCAGGAGCGAGGCGGCCACGCCGAACGATGCGGAGTCCGCCAGGGAGTCCAGCTCGATCCCAAAGTCCGATTGGGTCTTTGTGGCGCGGGCGACGATGCCGTCGAAGCCGTCCATGGCCGCCGCCACGATGATCCAGAAGGCGGCCCAGCGGAAACGGCCGTGGAGGCTCATGTGGATGCTCAGGAAGCCGAAAAAAAGGTTGGTGAGGGAGAAGAGGCTCGGCAGGAGGAACATCTCCCCGTATTTTTTTTTGACTTTCATGGTTCGACCTCGGCGATGACGCTCTCGCCGGCCTTGACCTTTTGGCCAATGCCGGCCTTTAGGGTTGTCCCCGGCGAAAGGCAAACCTCGACACGGGAACCGAAATACATGAGACCGATCTTCTGCCCACGGACGATGCGGTCATCCGCCCGGACAAAGCATTTGATCCGGCGGGCGGCGACACCCACGATCTGCTTCAAAAAAACGGGGACCTTCTCCCCATGGATAAGCAAGGAGTTGGACTCGTTGAACTCGCCGGCTTCGTCCTTGTAGGCCGGGAAGAACTTCCCGGGATGATAATCGACGCGGCGGACCGTGCCCGTGAGCGGCGCCCTCGTCAGGTGGACGTCAAAGAGGGAGAGGAATATGCAGACGCGAGTGACCGGACCCGGGAGGTCGGGGTGGGAGGGGAGGGTATCGATCTTGAGGACCTTTCCGTCGGCGGGCGAAAGGACCAAGCGCTCTTCCTCGGGGATTTTCCTAACAGGGTCGCGGAAGAAGAAGACGAACGCGGCCGCGAGGAGGAGGAAGAACGCGCCCAAGGGCCACCACCCCACGGTGAGAAGAAGAACGGCGAGGGCCAGCGAAGGCGCGATGAAGAGGAAACCTTCTTTGGCGATCTTCATGTCCCTCCATGCCTCCTGATGTCGTTCCGAATGAAAATCATAATCCCCCCGGGGGGAAATGTAAAGGCGGCTCCTGACCGGCCGTCGGGCATACACGCTTTTCCCCGGGACATTCTTGGGAAATCGCCCCTATTTTGTTCTTTTGCGGACGATCTCCTTCCGGACGGCCTTGTGGAGGACCAGGAAGTAATAGACGGCCAGGAGAATGAGGATGAGTCCGCCCCGGGCGACGTTCCCCCGGACGATCGATAGGACCGCGTAGCCCAGAACGCCCAGGAGGACGAAGAGATGAACGATCGCGAAGATGGTGTCGGACATGCGATCTCGGGCGATCGGGGTCCGGCCCCGTCGGCCGTTTCTCGGTTATTGACTTTCCAGCCGGGTCACGGAGAGGATTGTAACGGGCTCACGCGGAACATCCTGGTGCCCCCCCTTAGACCCGGTCGGGACGCCGGCGATGGCGTCCACGACGTCCATCCCCGCGACGACCTTTCCGAACACGGCGTAGCCGAACTTCTCCGGGTCGTTGGACTGGTGGTCCAGGAAGCTGTTGTCGACGAGGTTGATGAAGAACTGGCAGGTGGCGCTGTCGATCTCCGGGGTCCTGGCCATGGCGAGAGTGCCCCGCTTGTTCTTCAGTCCGTTCGCGGCCTCGTTCTTGATGGGCGGCTTGGCGGACTTTTCATGCATGTCGGCCGTCATCCCTCCGCCCTGAACCATGAATCCCTTGATGACCCGGTGGAAGATGGTCCCGTCGAAAAATTTCTCGTCCGCGTAAGAGAGGAAGTTCTTGACCGAGATGGGCGCCTTGTCCTGGAAAAGTGCGATCGTGATGTCGCCCTTGTTCGTCTTCAACAGGACCTGCGGGTCAGCGGCCTCAAGCGTCAACGCCGTGAGGGCGAAAACGCCGCAGACGGCGAATCCGATCAATGAAGTCTTGGACATCGTGACCTCCTTGGGGATCTTAACCGAAAGTCCAAAATAGCAGATTCGACCCGGCAAATCAATAAATCGCGGTTCGGCCGGCGATATTTGCGCTCTTATTTCGTCGGCCGGTTCTTCCACTTTTCGTATTGTTTTTCCCACCAGTTGGACATGTCGATGGGGCGGCCGTCGATGAAGATGAGCTTGACTTCCGTCCGGGCGTCCAGCGGGTCGCCGGCGGCCAGGAAGAGGTCGGCGTCCTTGC
>JALHVH010000420.1 GCA_022867105.1 Candidatus Aminicenantota bacterium | reverse complement strand
TGGCGCTCGGCGGATACGGCATCGGCGGGCCGGGCCAACGCCGGTACGCCGCGATGAAAGGCATCGTGGGCGGCATCGCCCCATCGCCTGCGGCTCAGTCAAGAGCGGTCAAAGAAGAAGCCTTAAATGCCGTGGCCGACCAGGCCGTCGAGAAAGATAAAAAGTCCGTGGCCGCGCCCGCCGAGGGAGCGGAGCCGGCCCCGCTGCGCTCCAACTTCGCCGAGACGGCTTTCTGGCAACCCCATCTCCTCACGGGTCCTGACGGGAGCGCAACGGTGGAGTTCACCGTCCCCGATTCCGTCACCGGCTGGCGCGTCTTCGTCCACGGCGTGACGAAGGACCTCATGGGCGGAAGCCTCGAAAAAGAGGCCCGAACGGCCAAGCAGCTCATGGTCCGGCCCTACCTGCCGCGGTTCTTCCGCGAAGGCGACCGGGCCGAGCTCAAGATCGTGGTCAACAACGCCGGCGAAACGGACCTCGCCGGGAGCGTTTCGCTCGAGGTCTTCGATCCCGCGACGAACGAGAACCTGGCGCCCGCGTTCGGCCTGCCCGAGGTCGTTCCCGCCCGGCCGTTCACCGTCAAGCCGGGAGGCGGCTCAGCGGTCACGTTCGCCCTCGCGGCGCCGGCGCGGGTCGGCACCGTGGCCTTCAAGGTCACGGCCAAGGCCGGGGCCTTCGCCGACGGCGAGCTCCGGCCTCTGCCGATCCTTCCGGGAAGGATGCACTTCGTCCAGTCCCGGTTCGCGACGCTCAAGGAAGGGCAGACGCGCGAGCTCATGTTCGCGGACCTGGCGAAGGACGACGATCCCAGCCGCATCCAGGAACAGCTCGTGGTCACGGTCGACGCCCAGCTCTTCTACGGCCTCCTCGAGGCCCTCCCCTACCTCGTCAACTATCCCTACGAATGCACGGAACAGACTCTCAATCGTTTCCTCTCGACGGGCATCCTGACGAGCCTCTACGATAAATATCCCCAGGTCGCACGCATGGCGGAAGCTTTGAGCAAGAGGGAGACGGTCACCGAATCGTTCGACGCGGCCGACCCCAACCGCAAGATGGCCCTAGAGGAGACGCCCTGGCTGATGACGGCCCGCGGCGGCAAGGACGAAGGATTCGGCGCGGAAAAGGTGCTCGATCCCCGCGTGGCCAAAGTCCAGCGGGAGACGTCGCTGGCCAAACTCCTCAAGGCGCAGACGTCCCTGGGAGCGTTCCCCTGGTGGCCCGGCGGCCCGCCATCCCCATACATGACGCTCTACATCGTCCACGGTTTCTCCAAGGCGCTCGAGTTCGGTGTCTCCGTCCCCAAGGACCCGGTCGTGCGCGCGTTCGCCTATCTCCATCGCCATTACCTGGATGAGATCGTGGAAGATCTCATGGCCCATGACGTCGGCTGGGAATTCGTTACCTTCCTGAACTATACGCTCAGCAGCTTCCCCGACGCTTCATGGACGGGCGGGGTTTTTACAGACACCGAGCGGACGCGAATGCTCGACTTTTCCTTCCGCCACTGGAAAGAACACTCGCCCTACCTCAAGGGATTCCTGGCGCTCACCCTAAACCGGGCGCGGCGGCCCAAGGACGCGGCCCTCGTCTGGGACAGCGTCATGGATTCGGCCAAAACAACCGTGGACGAGGGGACATCTTGGGCGCCCGAGGACCGGGGCTGGCTCTGGTATAACGACACCATCGAGACCCACGCCTTCGCCCTGCGGACGCTCATGGAGCTCGAGCCCAAGGACGCGCGTTCCGAAGGCCTCGTCCAATGGCTCTTCCTCAACAAGAAGCTCAACCACTGGAAATCCACCCGGGCGACGGCCGAGGTCATCTACTCCGTAGCTTATTTCCTGAAGACGACGGGCGCGCTGGGAGTCCGAGAATCGGTCCTCGTTGACGCCTGCCATACCCAGACGACCATCACGTTCGAGCCTGATAAGTACACAGGGAAGAAGAACCAGGTCGTGATTCCCGGCGAAAAGGTCGGGCCGGATTGCGCCATGGTACGCGTCCGGAAGGACGGCAAGGGGATGGCTTTCGCCTCGGCGACGTGGCATTTCAGCACGGAGAGGATGCCCGAGAAAGGCGAAGGCGACCTCTTCGGCGTCGAGCGGAGCTATTATCGACGGCTGAAGAGAGGCGACGAGGTCGTGCTGAAACCCCTGGCCGACGGGGAGCCGCTGGCCGTCGGGGACGAACTCGAAGTCCAACTCTCCATACGAGCGCGCCACCCGGCGGAGTACGTCCACCTGCGCGATCCGCGGCCTTCCGGTTGCGAGCCCGTGACGCTCACGTCAGGCTACAAGTGGGACCTGGGGCTCATCCGCTACGAAGAGATCCGCGACAGCGGGACGAACTTTTTCATGGAATGGCTGCCCCAGGGCGAATATACGCTCAAGCACAGACTGCGCTGTGCCATGGCCGGAGTCTTCAAGGCCTCACCCGCAACGCTCCAATCCATGTATGCGCCGGAATTCTCGGCCTATTCGGCCGGGCATGTGGTGACGATAAGATAATGCCGGAAAGGCATCTTGAAGTCCCGGGTCACGCCGTCCCATGATCATGACCCGGATCGAAGAAATCCGCTTGACGCTTCTTCCTTTTGGGATGTATCATAGCTGTCAATAGAGATTCAGCCAATGCGCGGAAAAGCGGAGAGGCGGCCGGCCAGGTCAAAAAGCAAATCCCTGTTCTTCAGCCTGTGTTTTTTCTTCGGCGCTTTCATCTCCAGCCCCGGCGTTTCTTCGCTGAATGCCGCGGAAGAGTTCCGCTGGGCAAACCTTTCCCACCCGTTGCGCCTGGGAAGCCTCACGGTCGAACAGGGGCTCTCCCAGAGCTCCGTTTTCTGCACTCTTCAGGACCGTCGGGGCTTTCTCTGGTTCGGGACGGAAGACGGACTGAACCGTTATGACGGATATTCTTTCCGCATCTTCCGCCCCGGCGCGAACGATCCGCGCTCCATCAGCAGCAACTATATCCTCAGCCTTGTCGAAGATCCCAGCGGCCTGATCTGGGTCGGCACGAGCGGGGGCGGGTTGGATATGTATAACCCGGAAAGTGAGACGTTCAAGATCTTCCGGCCCGGAGAATCCTCCGATTCTCTTCCCAACGATGTCATCAATTGCCTGTTCCTGGACCGGAAAGAGCGGCTTTGGATCGGCACCGAAGCCGGCCTCTGTGTCCTCGATAGATCCGGCGGCCTTCCGGAGAATCCATCGTTTCGCCGGATCGAGCTGGCGGATACCGGCTCCAATATCACCGCCATTCATGAAGATAGGCGCGGCGGCCTATGGATCGGAACCGCTACCGGGCAGGTGGCCCGCATCGAGGACAGCGACAAGGGATTCCGCCCGGTATCCGTCTTGTCCGGATTCGAGCAGGTGACCGCCGTCGGCGATGATGGCGGGGTTTTGCTGGTGGGGACCCCGAACGGGCTCTTCCTTGCGGACCCGGAACGGCACAGCCGGTCCGCGGTCCTCCCCCGCCCGGAGGACCCGTCAAGCATAAGTCACACCTACATCCGCAGGATCTATCGCGACCGGGGCGGCCTTCTCTGGATCGGCACGGACGGCGGCGGTCTGAACAAGATGATGTTCGACCGTGAACGCGCCCGCTACGTTTTCGCCCGCTATCAACACGACCCATCCAATGCTTCCGGCCTGAGAAGCAACGCCATCGAATCCCTCTACGAAGACCGCAGCGGCGTCCTGTGGATCGGGACCTATCTCTCAGGGCTCAACAAACTGGTCTTCACGCGGTCGGAAGGCAACGACCGCGACCAGGAACGGTTCGCTCAATTCTGGCATATCCCCGGGGAGGCCGGCAGTCTGCCCGGCGGCGCCGTCGCCTCGTTCTGCGAAGACCGGCAGGGGAAACTTTGGGTCGGTACCGAAGGCGGAGGGCTGTGTGTTCTCTCCCATGACCAAAATCCCTGGTCCCCGGCCCGGTTCCAGGTCGTCAGCGATACCCGGGGCAGGCCGGTGGATGTCGGTGATACGGTCGTGACCGCCCTGCTCGCAGACAGCCACGGCTCCATCTGGGTCGGGACCTACCGCGGCGGACTGACCAAGCTCATGCTGTCCGGCAATTCCTCGATTCCGGTTCAAACGGACCGATTCACTCTCCAGCCCGGCAAGCCCGGAAGCCTGTCCAGCAATTTTATCCTTGAAATTCATGAGGACAGCCGGGGCGTCCTATGGATCGGGACCATCGATGGAGGGCTTAACCGGTTTGATGCATCGACCCAACGGTTCATTTCCTACCGCACGAATGCCGCCGATCCCGGGACGATCAGTAACGATAACGTCAATACCATCCTGGATGACGGCCCGGACACGCTCTGGGTCGGCACGATCAACGGGCTGAATCTTTTGAACGTGAGCACGGGCCGCTTCGTGCGCTTTCTACCGGATCCGGCCCGTCCGGGGAGCCTTCCCAATCCGTTCATCCGAAGCCTCCACCGCGATCACAAAGGCGACATTTGGATCGGGACGAACGGCGGCGGGCTCTGCCGACTGGTCCGACAGGGGACTTCTCCCGAGGATTGGACCTTCAAGGTCTTTTCCAGCAGCAGCGCGGGGCTTCCGAACGACGTCATTTATGGGATCCTTGAAGACGGGGCAGGTCGGCTGTGGCTCAGCACGAACAAAGGGCTGGCCCGCTTCGACCCCGTCAACGGGAGCGTCCGTTCTTTTACCAGGGCCCATGGCCTGCAAGGGGACGAGTTCAGCCGGGGGGCCTTTTTCGAGAGCCGAACAGGCGAACTTTTCTTCGGCGGCGGCAATGGATTCAACGTTTTTCATCCGGACGACGTTCGGGATAACGAAACGGCGCCCGAGGTCGCCATCGTCGCGCTTCAGTTGTTCAATCAAGATGTCCCGATCGGACCGCTCCCCGACAAACGCACGCTCTTGGCCCGCTCGATCCCTTATAGCGACCGCTTGAACCTTTCTTACGCCGACAAGATCATCACCTTCGAGTTCGCCGCCCTGAACTTCGTTTCCCCAAGCCTGAACCGATACTCCTATCGGATGGAAGGGCTGGAAGAGAAATGGAACAACGTGGGGACGAGGCGCATTGCCACCTTCACGACCCTGCCTCCGGGAGACTATGTTTTCCATGTCCGGGCCTCCAACGGCGACGGGATTTGGAACATGGACGGCCAACGCATCCTTATCCATATCAAGCCGCCGTTCTGGAAGACACGCTGGTTCGTCGCCATCGCGATCTTCTCCTTCCTGGGCCTCATTCTCGCGGTCTTCCGTGTCCGTATCGCCAACCTCAAGCGCCGTGGACGGGAGCTGGAACGGATCGTCGAACAGAAGACGCATGAATTGAGAGAGATGAGCCTGACGGACCCTCTTACAGGCCTCCGCAACCGGCGTTTCCTGACGGAAGTCCTGTCTACGGACATTCAAGCCTTCCTCGATTTCAAGAAGTATGTCCTTTCGTCCCGGAACAGTCGGCGGGGCCTGAATGAAGTCAGCGTCTTCGGCGTTTTCATGCTGGACATCGACCATTTCAAGCAGCTCAACGACCGCTTCGGTCACGAGGCGGGAGACCGATTCCTGAGGGAATTCGGGCGGCTTCTCAAGGACTCGATCCGTTTGAACGACGTCGTGGTTCGGACAGGGGGTGAAGAGTTCTTGGTCGTTCTGAAGAATACGGACATCGCCTACTTGGACCTTTTCGCTACAAAGATCCTGGGGAAGATCGCCGAACAGTCCTTCGTCCTCTCCGAAGTTGAAGGCCGGACGATCCACAAAACCTGTTCCGTGGGCTATTCCGCCTTTCCCCTCGTCGACGCCGAACCGGACAGGTATAATTTCGATCAGATCATTATGCTGGCCGACCAGGCCCTCTATTACGCTAAGGCCCACGGCCGCAACCAGGCGGTCCGGGTCCTGGCCGGTTCGGAACGGCCGGAAAATCCCGAACAGACGGAGAAGTTGCTGAGGAACCTGGAGTACGGCGAACAGAAGGGCTACATCGAAACGAAGATCTTCTATCAGCCGAAAGAGGGATCTTCCGGTCCTATTTCTTGATCTTTCGGTTCTCCCCTGTCATCGGCACAAAGCGGACAAGCGTGACATCTTCGGTTTCCATCCTGCCCCTGACCTTTCGGAGGGCTAGGAGGGTTTGGGCGCCCTCGGTTCTATCGACCGGAATGACCATCCGGCCGCCCTCCTTGAGCTGGACGAAGAGGGGCTCCGGAACACGGCGGGCGGCACATGTCACGATGACCGCGTCAAAGGGCGCCTTGTCCGGCCAGCCAAAAAAGCCGTCCCCGCATTTCACCTCGACGCGTCCGTATCCAAGCTGACTCAGAAAGTCTCCGGCCTTCTTGGCGAGGGTGGCGTTAATCTCGACCGTGTAAACGCGGTCGCAAAGATGGGCTAAGACTGCGGCCTGGTATCCAGATCCGGTTCCGACCTCGAGCACCTTTTCCTTTCCCTTGAGCTTGAGGCATTGAGTCATCAGGGCAACGATGTACGGTTGCGAGATCGTCTGCCCCTCGGCGATGGGAAGAGGATAATCCTCATAGGCCTCCGGCCGAAAACGAGGGTCGACGAAAAGGTGCCGGGGAACCTTTCCCATGACGTCGAGGACTCTCGGGTCGGTGATGTCCCGGGCTTGGAGCTGCATCTCCACCATGGCCTTCCGTTTTTTTTCATAATAGGCGTCGTCCTGATTGCCGAAGCCGGCGAACGAAACGAGGATGGGGATGAGGGAAAAAAGCGATGCGCAGAAGACTCGCCTGGTCATGATTTTGTCCGATGAATCTCCCCGGTTGACCACACCGGAAATATACGGCCGCCGCGCGGCGATGTCAACGATTCACCGCTACTTTCTGGAGTCCTGTTTTCTGATCTTTCGGATCTTGGCCGCGAGCCGGACGACGGCATAGGCCATGAGGACGGTCATGGCAATTTGAATCACCCTGATGGAATACCAGAAGTCATGGGAATCGTGGGGCCTGCCCCATGAGATGATCACCTGCGTCCAGACCACCACCAGGATGATCATCAGAAACGCCAACAGCCGGCGGTATTTCGCGATCCTGGATTGGGGGTCTGTATAAATTTCCGGAACCGGTCCGTCTCCGGCCCTGGTTCGGAAATACTGCCATCCGCCGAACTCACCGACGTGCTCCCAGCCCGCATCCTTGAAAAGCCCCATATATTCTTTGCGCTCACTCCCCCTTAGGCCTTGGTAATCCATCCGATAAACCATCTCGGCCGGCTCGCCCTTCTCGAATCGGTAATAAAGGCCCCGGGGCCTTTCCAGGTGCCAGCCCTGCCTGGCCATGTTTTCCAGCCAGCGCTCTTCCTTGTCGTCGTTCCAGGCCCAATGGACCCTGAAAACAGTCTTTATTTCTTTCTCGCTCATATCATTCCTCCAACTGCGAACCTTTGAGCGCGTCCGCAGCCATTTTGGCGATCCGGGTCAGGGCGGTCAGACGTTTGGATTCCAGGACGACGACCCGCCGGCCCAATCCGGTAAGGCCATAGACTTTCCGCCGCTCGCCCTCTGACTCCAGCTCTCCAACGCGTTGGATCAAATCCTGCTTGACAAGGTTGCTCAGAGCTCCGTAAATGGTGCCGGGACCGATCCTCACCTGGTTCTCGCTGAGAGCCGCAACATTCTGCATGATGCCGTATCCGTGGCGCGGCTCGATCAGCGAAGCCAGGATATAGAAGCTGGCCTCGGTGAGCGGCAGGAATCTCTTAGCTGTTTCATCGATGTCTCTCATTCTCTCTCCTGAGTTTCCGGGCGCCTCTCGCCATCCGGAGATTTAAGAGATTGCGTTCGATATAACGGTTATCGCTATAACGGTAAACG
>JALHVH010000419.1 GCA_022867105.1 Candidatus Aminicenantota bacterium | reverse complement strand
ATCACATCCCGGTAACGGTCCTCGATAATGTTCCTCTTGACCTTGAGCGACGGCGTGATCTCGTCTTTCTCGATCTCGAACTCGCGCTCCAGGAGGGCGACCCTCTTGATCCTCTCGTAGGGGGCCAGGGCGGGCGTCGCCCGGTCCACCTCGGCCTTAATAAAGCCGATGACCTGTTCGTTCCGGACGAGCTCCCCCCTGTCCTTGAACGCGATCCCGGCGTTCCTGGCATATTCCTCCAGCTTCTCGAAGTTGGGAACGATCAGGGCCGCGACGAACCGCTTCCTGTCTCCGATGACCACGGCCGTGGAGACGTAGGGAATGGTCTTAAGGAGGTTCTCGATGGGCTGGGGGGCGACGTTCTTGCCGCCGGAAGTGACGATGATATCTTTTTTACGGTCCGTGATGACCAGGAACCCATCCTCGTCTATGTGGCCGATGTCCCCCGTCTTGAACCAGCCGTCCTCGAAGACCTCCCGGGTTTCAGCCTCCTTCTTGTAGTAGCCCTTCATGATGTTGGGCCCTTTGGCCAGGATCTCTCCGTCCGGAGCGATCCTGATCTCGACGTCCGGGATGGGTTTTCCGACGCTCCCGAACCGGATGGCCTCGAACGTGTTGATCGACAGGGCCGGCGCGGTCTCCGTGAGTCCATAGCCTTCCAGAATGACGAGTCCTATGGCGTAGAAGAACTCCGCGATGTCCTTGGAGAGGGGGGCCCCCCCGGAGACGAAGAAGCGGACCCGGCCGCCGGTCCGAGCGATGATCTTGGCGAAGACAAGCTTGTGGGCGAGGTTCCTTTTGAACCGGAGAGGAGCCGGGATGTCCCTCCCGGAAACCTTCAGGGCGCCCCAGGTCTTGCCGACGTTGATCGCCCAGAAGAAGATCTTCCTTTTAAGGCCCGAGCTCGAGAGGACGTTGTCCATGACCTTGGCATAGATCTTCTCGAAGACCCGGGGAACGCCGACCATGATCTGGGGCTTGATTTCGAGGAGGTTCTGGGCCACGGTCTCGACGCTCTCGGCGTAGGCGATCGAGCACCCCCTGAACAAGTAGGTGAAGGTGACCAGGCGTTCCAGGACGTGGGAAAGAGGCAGGAAGGACAGGACCGTGTCCTTGTGGGAGAATTGGATGATCGTCGAGACGCCGATGATGTTGTTCACAAAATTGCCGTGGGTCAGGATGACGCCTTTCGGGACGCCCGTCGTCCCCGAAGTGTAGATGAGGGACGCTTCGTCATCGGGCTTGACCAGGAGGGCTTCCCGCTCGAAAAGGCCTTTGTCGGCGGCGTCCGCCTTTCTTCCCAGCTCGAGCACTCGCTCCAGCGTCAGGACACCCTCCGGCGCCTCGGACGAGAACGAGATATAATGTTTGACCTTGGAGAGTCGGCCCTTCACGGCCTCGATCTTGTGTCCCAACTCGGGGCCGGAATAGACGACGATCTTGGCGTCGGAGTCCTCGATGATGTATTGGACCTGCTCCGGAACGAGGGTCGTGTAGATAGGGACCGTCAGGGCGCCCCGGCAGAGCGTCGCGAAATCCGTCATCACCCACTCGGGCCTGTTCTCGGAAAGGATGATGAGTTTATCGCCGCGGCCCAGACCCAGCTCCCGCAGGCCAAGCGACAGGGCCCTCACCTTGTCGCCGAATTCCCGGGTAGAGAGCGGAACATAAACCCCCTCCTTCTTGTAGAGCATGAGGTCGTCTTTCGGATACTCTTT
>JALHVH010000418.1 GCA_022867105.1 Candidatus Aminicenantota bacterium | reverse complement strand
TCTTTTACTCATGATATTTGAACACGAAGAGGGCGTTGAGATTGGAGGCGGGGAAATCGTCAGGAAGCGGGGGGAGGGGGGAACTCGATCTCAGGGCGTTGGCGGCGGCCGCGTTGAAGACCCCCAGGTTCACGCCGCCGGCGATTTCGAACGCGGAAAAGGTCCCGTTCTTCTCGATGGTCACCGAGATGCGGACCTCGCTCTTCTCCAAAATGTTCCGGATGTCCGGGATTTTCCAGTTAAACTGGACGAGGTCGATCACTTTTTGGGCCCAGGGAGAAATGTCGTAGCCGGGAGACTGGAACGTCGCGGCGGCTCGCTGGCTTCCGCTTCCCGTCCCCACGCCGCGCGAGGCGCCGCTTTCGGTTCCGGCGCCCGTCCCAAAGCGGTTGGGCCGGACGTATCTCATGAAGGAACGGCGGCCTTCCTTTCCGTTCTCGAAACCGAGCGGGGCTTCCACGACGTGGTCCGGAATGGCCGAGAGGTTGATCCTGAGCTTTCCGTCCTCTTCTTCCTTGTATCTGGAACCCAGGGCCAATTCGCCGCTGAGGGAAGGAGCCGAGGACGGAGGCGCGCCCGACTGGTCCTTCATGAGATTCTCCGGTGCGAGGCCGGATGCCGGACCGGGTTCTGGGCGGTTCGCGGCGTTCCCTTCGGGTCGGCCGCTTTTTTTCGCCGGGCCCGGACGGTCCCGATAGATCCCCGGGCCGAAGGATTGGTCCGAAGAAGGGTAGTTCTGGATGTATTTCTCAATAGGCTCAGGGAGGACCAGCTTGACCGGGGGAACGAGAAGGACGTCCCGGACAGCCGACCAAACGGGAAAGACCTTCACTGTTAGGCGGGCGTGGTATAGCCCGTAGACCAGGAAGGCGTGGAGGACCAGCGAGACGGCAAAGATCGCCATCCGCTTCTTACGTAAAAGTCCGCGCCCTCCCTCTTCGGGCAAGAATCCGTTTCTCAACGTTCATACCTTCAGCGGTATTATATAGAATTCCCGGGGCCCCGACAAAGTTGCATGTCGGGGCAAACCGGATCAGGCGGGACCTGCGGGCCTTTTCCATGAAATGATGACGAAAAGGAGGCCGAAGCAATTCATCATGAGGAGGCCGTCGAGGAGAGGCAGGATCCCCGCGAGGGGGATGATGATCGCCGAGGCCGCCAGGGCCCCCAGGAACGATCCCATGAGGTCCACCCCGTAGCCCAGGCCGTAGTTCATGTTTTCCTTCAGGAGGAATCTGTTGGAAACGACGAACAACCCGCCGCCGAGGCTCCCGAGGGCGAGGAGGAAAAGGAACAGCAGGGACTCCGGCGGCCTTCTTCCAAGAACTGCCCGGAGAAGGACGATGAGCAGGAGGAATCCGCCCTGGGCCATGAGAAGGTCGGCGCGTCCGGCGGCCGGTCTTTTCCTGCCGAACCACGATCCGAGAGCCAGACCGGCCATGAAAGCAGCGAGGAGGAGGGAGATCTTGCCATAGACGTATCCGTAAAGGGACTGGAAGGCGATGACCACGACCAGCTCGACGACGATGGTCGTGAAACCCATGGTTCCCAGCGGGACCAGGAAGGTTCCGGCGGTCCGTTTCCGGCGAAGCGCCAGGCACAGCAGGAAGATGATGTAAGCAAGGAGAGGCGCGTCCAGCAGCCAATGGGCCGGCAGCCGGGCGAACGCCCGAAGCAGTGTCGCTTCGAGCCCTTTGAACTGGCTGCTCCAGAGGACGGAATGGAAGTAATAGCTCACCGGGACCAGGTCCCGGTTGATGCGGGCGGGCCGCTCCCCGATCCTTCTCCGGAGATTCCCCGTCCTGAGAGGATTCAACCTGGATGACAGGAGGGCCGCGTTGATCGAGGTCAGCTTGAGGCCCAGTTTCGTGATCCGTTCATCGAGCGTCTTGGGATCGAGAGTGAGGCCGGCCGCCGAGGCCAGGAAAACGTTCGTATCTCCGGGGACGATGCCGACCTCCGGAAAAACAGTTTGCAGTGTCCCGTAGAGTGAGGCCAGAAAATCCCGCAGATCGGGACCGATGTAATTCTCGGAAGAGGGGACGGTGAAGGAAAAGACTCCGCCCGGAGAGAGCCTGGATTTCGCCAGCTCGAAGAACTCCAGTGTGTAGAACCTGTTGACCTGGGCGGTCGCCGGCTCGGGCAGGTTGAGGATGACGGCGTCGTAGGCCTTTCGGCTTTTCAAAAGGAACGCCCGGCCGTCATCGAAATAGATATGGACCCGTCCGTCCCCGAGGTCTTTCCTTTCCTTCTCAGGCAGGGCGTCCTCCGCCAAACGGATGATCTCCGGATCGAGCTCGACGTAGTCCACTCCGGTCCTTTCATACTTGAGGACCTCGCCAAGGCCGCCGCCCGCGCCCCCGCCGATGAGGAGGACGTTCCTCGCGCCCGGGTTCTGCAGCATCGCGAAATGGACGGCCCCTTCGGACGCGGCCGGGTCCGGGCATGAAAATACGGGGAGACCGCTCGAGTAAAGGGAGATCTGGTCTCCCGTCCGGATCAGCTGCAGCTTCCCGTATGGAGTATCCCGGCTACGGATGAGCTCGAAAGGCCTCCACCAGGCTTTCTGGGAAGGAAGATCGAAGAAGGCGAATGCGGCCAGCCCTGCCAGAACGGCCAGAAACCAGGCGGACCGCTTTCTCCTCCCGAACGTGAGAAAGACGGCCACGGCCCCGGCCGCGGCGATGAGCGAAGCCCCTTCCCAATTGGAAACGAACGGGACCACACCCAGGGCGACGACGAGACCGGCGAGCGCAGCCCCCAGGGACTCGAAGAAAAAGACGCGCGAGACGTCCCCGCCGGCCGCTCCGGCGTTGAAGACGAAGAGCCCGCCCAGAGGAAGGCTGGAGAGAAGGCATATCCCCAGGGAGAACAGGAGCGCCGGCCCCATTCCCGTCAGCTCTCCCGGCAGGACCCCCAGGGCGAACCGCGAGAAGCGCAGGAGCACAAGGCTCGTCGGGAAGAGCAGGATGACGGCGTAATAGAGCCGGTCCAGCGCTTTTTCGGAAGGCTTGAAGCGTGGGGCCAAGAAGCTGCCCAGTCCGGCCCACAGGAGCCAGGAGGCCAGGACGAACCCGAATGTCAGCTCATTCCCGAAGAAGTGAACAGAGAATTCCCTCAAAAGGAAGATCTGGAATGATGTTGCTAGGAAGCCCAGGAGAATCGCTGAAATGTTGACCATCAGGTCCAGATCCCGGGAATGGGGACGCCGCAGAAACTGCATTTCCCATCCTTGACCTCATTGGCCCGTACCTCGTAGCCACGCCTCAGGACGATGACCTTGCGGCAGTTCGGGCAGGAGGTGCTCTCCGCGTCGTGACCAGGGACGTTGCCTACGTAGACGAAACGCAGGCCTTCCCCGAGGGCGGTCTCGCGCGCCTTCTCCAGCGTGGAAACCGGGGTCGGCGGGAGGTTCTTAACAAGGTACATGGGCTGGAAGCGGGAGAAATGGAGGGGGACGTCCGGACCGGCCTCCGCCCGCAGCCACCGGCTCATGTCCCGGATCTCCTCCGGGCTGTCGTTAAGGGTCGGGATGACGAGGTAGACAACCTCGAGCCAGACCTTGCTTTTAGCGACGGTCCGAACGGCTTCGAGGACCGTGTCGAGATCTCCCCGGACGTATTCGGTGTAGAAGGATTTCGAGAACGCCTTGAGGTCGATCTTGATGCCGTCCACGACCTTGACGAGGTCCCGGAGCGGTTCGGGTTCCACATGTCCGCCGGTCACGACGAGGTTGCGCAGGCCTTTTTTCCGGGCCTCTTTGGCCGTGTCGTACATGTACTCGAAGAAGACGATAGGCTCCGTGTATGTATAGGCGACGGACGGGCAATGGTACTTTTCGGCCAGCTCCGCTACCGAGGCCGGCTCCAGGTCGAAGTGTTCGACCTGTTCGGGCCTGACCTGGGAGATCTGCCAGTTCTGGCAGAACTTGCAGTTCACGTTGCAGCCGGCCGTCGCCAGGGACAGGGCGTTCGTGCCAGGCAGGAAATGAAAGAAGGGTTTCTTCTCCACGGGATCGGCGTTCAGGCTGCAGGCCTTCCCGTAGACTAGGGTGTAGTACGTTCCCCCCTGGTTCTCCCGGACACCGCAGTAGCCCCGCTCTTTGTCGCCGAGCTTGCAGCGGCGCTGGCATAGGAGGCACTCCGTCTCCCGGTCGGGGTGCTTCTGATAATAGCGGGCCTCCACTCTGGAGAGGTTGGCTCTCTCCCCGAAAGCGGCCAGGCTGGAGCAGAGGGAGGGCAGGCCCGTGCCCAGGATAAGACCGGTCCGGACAGAGCTCCCGAGGAATTGGCGCCTCTTCATTTCAAACGTTCTCCTCGATGACTTCGATCCTCCCGAGGTCGGCCGTTCCGAGGCCCATGCGTTCGGCGGTCGCAAGGTAGAGCGGCTCCCTATGTTCTTCGGTCAGGGAGGGAAGTCCTTTTTTTGCCCGGATCTCCTCGATGATCCGCCAGCCGACGGCGTCGGTGGCCACGGGATCGGCCCCGAGGACCAGAGCCCCGTACTTTTCCGCCCATTGCGGGTGAAAGGAAGGGCCTTTGTGACACTGGACGGTCAGGCAGTCCAGGATGGAGAGCCGGTGTTTGCTCTTTACGGACGGCGAGTCGAAGACCTCCGCGACATAGGGGTCGCAGCGGCCATCGTGGTACTTGTTCGGGTTATGGACGGCGCCGAAGTAGTTCTTCATCCCGGCTGTCACGCCTGCCAGTCCGTGGTCCTTCAGGATGGCCAGGCTGATGGAGGCCGTCACAAAGTCCTCCTGGATCGTTGAGAACATACTGCCTACGTTCCCCCGGACAACGAGATCGCCGCCGTAGCCGGCCCCGTCGGTATCGGTCCCGAAGATCCTCGGGCCGCTCTTGTCCTCTGAAAGCCTGTAACCCGCGTCGCGGAGCTCACGGTTCGTCCGGTCCCAAATGACGACGTTCCCTGGCCGGACGTTCTTTTCCCCGAGCCATAAGGCGAGCTGGAGGGAAACATCGGGGCGGGTGCTGATGTTCTTTCCGCCGATGGTGTTGACCTTGATACCCACCCTGTCCTCGGTCCGGAAGAACCGTCGCAGACTCTCATAAGGGTCGTTTTCCCCGGTCAGGAGACGGATCCCGCGCTCGAACATCCTCCGGATCCCGGCGGCGTCGATGTCGCCCGAAGACGCCGGGACAGCCCGCGACCTGACGATCACGACTCTCGCCTTGTCCATAAATTCCATGATGGACCAATTTGAAAAACCTGTCAATAAAACGCGGCTTGATACCGCCCTTGAAAACATTTGACGCCGCCGCTATAGTGGAGTCCGGAAGCGAACATTGGAGGCATGACATGAAGACCCGCAGACAAAAGCATACACGGATCGCCCTTGGGCTTGCCGGCCTGGCCCTCATCCTGGGCACGGCATGGACGGGGACGTCCCGGAGGGCAGGGAGCCCGGCGCTCCTCGGCCTCGTTCCCGAGATCGAAGGCTGGAAGCTCTCCGAGAAACCGCAGAGCTTCTTTCCGGAAGACCTCTACGAGTACATCGACGGGGCGGCCGAGAGCTACATCGGCTACGATTTCAAGGAACTTGTCGTGGCCCAGTTCCAGAAGGCCGGGAGCGGGGCATCCGTGACCATCGAGATCTACGACATGGGAAACGGCACCAACGCTTTCGGGATCTTCAGCGCCGAGCGGTTCCCCGAGAACAAGGTCGTGGACGTCGGGACCCTTGGCTATATCGAAGGAGAGGTCCTGAATTTCATCGTCGGGAAGGACTACGTCAAGGTCATAAGCTTCGACAGCGGCGACGCGACGCCCGCCGTCCTGGACGCGTTCGCGCGGAAGGTCGTCTGGAGGGCGGGGGAGAAGGGCACTCTTCCTTCTCTGCTGTCCGTTTTTCCCAAGAACGGGATCATCGTCAACAGCGAGAAATACGTCCTGCGCAACGTCATGGGATTCGAGTATCTTCGCAACGGTTACATGGCCTCCTACAAGCTCGACGGCAGCGAGTTCGAGTGCTTCTTCATCGAGGCTGATAAAGGCCGGAGCCCCGCCGCTTTGCTGAAACGGCTCCTGGACTTCTATGCCAAGGACCGGCAGCCCGCCGAGGCCATCCCTCTCGGCCACCACGTCCGGAACAAGTACGGCCAGAACCTGTATATCGGAGTCGCGGGAAGGTTCTTGTGCGGCGTCGTCCGGCTCCCGGACGGGGCCGGGACGATCGGAGACCGGTATCTACGGTCCCTGGTCGAATCGCTGAAAGGGCGTTCCTGAGGAGGGCGTCCTCCCTAATCGCACGTCACCGGAAGAAGGGTCAATCGCCTTTGGTGGTGATTGCGGGGGGTAGCGGATCACGGGGCCGTTGTGTTTTTTGTCTGGAATGTGATAATGATTAAGGACATGGACGACAACAGGTTTCTGAAGTTCTCGGCGGCGTTCGTGGTCCTCTTCCTGACCGGCGTCATATTGAAGCTGGCCAGGCCCGTCCTCTTTCCCTTTTTCCTGGCCCTCTTCATCTCCTACGTCATCGGGCCCGCCCTGGAATTTCTGACGCGCCGGAAGGTCCCGAGGCTTGTGGCCCTCATTGTCATCGTCCTGGTGACGTTCTCGCTTATGTACCTCCTCGGCGCCGTGTTCTATTCGAGCGGCAAAGCCTTCGCCGCCGAACTGCCGGATTACACCGAGCAATTCCAGTCCCTGATCAAGCAGCTCGAAGCTTCTCACTTTCTCGGCGCCAAGTGGAATGTCGCGACCCTGCTCGGCAACATCAACGTCGGGAAGATCGCGTCCATCGCCATGTCGGCCCTCGGCCCGTTCTTTGGCTTCCTGTCCAATCTCTTTCTCGTCCTCATCTTCCTGATCTTCATCCTGGCCGGGCGGGGACGGCTTCGGGGAAAGGTTGAGCGGTCGTTCAGCCCCCATCAGGCCGGGAAGATCAACGAGGTCGTGGAGAAGATCGACCGACAGATCCAGAAGTACCTGGCCATAAAAACCGTTTTCTGCGTCATTAACGGCCTCATCGTTGGGATCGTCCTGGCGCTCTTCGGCGTCGATTTCGCCATCGTCTTCGGATTCCTGGCCTTCCTGCTGAACTATATCCCCAACGTCGGTTCGACGATCGCCACGGCCGTCCCCATCGTGATCGCCTTCATCCAGTATGGAAGCGTCTGGAGGTGCCTCTGGATCCTGGCCATCGTCGTCGTCCTCGACAACGTCGTCGGCAACGTCCTCGAGCCGAGGTTCATGGGGAAGGGACTCGGGTTGAGCCCGCTCGTCGTCATCTTTTCCCTCATCGCCTGGGGCTGGCTGTGGGGCATTCCCGGCATGGTGTTGGCCGTCCCCATCGCGGCCGTCATCAAGATCGTCTGTGCCAACGTCCCCTCGCTCCGCTTCATCGAAGTCCTGATGAGCAAGTAGACCTCAAAAAGGCGGTTCTCTCCCTTACGTCAGGCCATGGGCCGGATTATCGCCCATCTCAAGCTGACCTTTGGAGCCGCGAAGCCTCCGCCCTCCTATTATCTTCGAGCAGGTCGCGCTCACGGCGGCCCGCTTTTCTCGGTTGTTGACATCGCCGCTCAGCCTCCGATACAATTCCGGCATGGTCAGGAGGGAAGATTCAGCGCCCAGAGCGGCCATTTACCACGCCTCGAAAAAAGGGAATTCCTATATCAATGAAGAAAGGTAAAAATCCATGAAAAAATTTTCACTAAAAATAGTCATGGGGACGATCGGGATCGGTCTCTGCGTCTGGGGATTGGCCTTCGCCATCGAGACCGGCGAGATCAAGGGCAAGGTCGCCGACGAGAACGGCGCGGGGCTTCCCGGGGTCGAGATCACGGTCGCCGGCCCCTCGCTCCAGGGCGCCCGCACGATCCTGTCCTCGAAAAACGGCGTTTTTTATATCCCGCTTTTGCCGGTCGGAATATACACGCTGACCTTCAAGCTCCATGGCTTCAACACCGTGAAACAGGAGAATGTCGTCGTCCGCCTGGGCATGACGACCAGCCTGACCATCGCCCTGCCCCTGGCCTCCATCCAAAGGGAGATCGTGGTCACGGCTGAGACCCCGCTCATCGACAAGACCTCGACGGACACGTCCTATAATCTCAGCGCCTCCGACCTGCAGAAGGTCCCGGCCATGAACCGGACCGTCGTCGACGCCGTCAAGTTCGCGCCGGGCGCGACCGGCGTCCGGATGAACACCCGGCGCGGCACGGCGACCGAGGGCCAGCCGAGCTTCCGAGGCGAAGGCGAGGAAGGCAATACCTGGATCGTGGACGGCCTGGCCATCAGCGGCGTGCGCCTCAAGAACTCCGGCATCAAGCTCAACTACGATTCGCTCGACGAGATCCAGGTGATCTCCGACCCGTTCAGCCCGGAATTCGGCTCGGCCGCCGGCGGCATCATCAACATGGTCACCAAGAGCGGATCGAACGAGTTCAAGGGCGAGGCGAGCCTCGTCTTCATGAACAAGAGCCTTCAGGCGGGCCGGGAACCCCAGCTGTCGGTCATGAGCCAGCCGGAATATTTTTCCAACGGCAACTGGTATCTCAACCTGGGCGGCCCGATCCTCAAGGACAAGCTCTGGTTCTTCCTGTCCGAGAACTACTTCACCAGCACCGAGCAGACCCGGGACGGCTACCTGGATTACCTCTTCATTCCCGGCGGCGAAAAGACGATTGGCAGCAACAACATCTTCGCCAAGCTCACCTACGCGATCACCAGCAACCACAACGTGTCGCTGATGGCGATCTATGACAAATCGTTCCGGCAGAAGGGCGGCACGGGCCTCCCGGAGCTGAACGAGGGGAAAAAATACGAGGACTTCATCGTCCGGACGAACTACAAGGGTATCCTGAACGCCACGACGTTCATCGAGGCCGGCCTGGGCCTCGTCAAACGGAAGTCGCTCCGGTATCCCGTCTCCGGTCTTCTGGGCCCGGCCCAGTACTTCATCGCCGACTTGGCCCAGAACATCCACAGTTCCTACGGCAATGTCGCGGACAACGAAAAGCGGCTGGACTTCAGCTTCAAGTTCACCAAATATCTCGAGAGTGAATCGTTCGGCCGC
>JALHVH010000417.1 GCA_022867105.1 Candidatus Aminicenantota bacterium | reverse complement strand
CGAGGTCGGAGAAGGAGAGCCAAGCATTTTTCGCCTATCCGGCATCCGTAATGAGTCGGGCCACCGGTCCGGCAACGAGGTCCCTGACCAGGCTCTGCAGATCCCCAGCAGGGTTCTTCGCTTTTTCCTCTCGCCTTCCCTGATCAACCTCCGTTGAAAAAGAAAGGCGATCGCTTCGGACGGGAAGACGGACAAGACCTCAACCGCGCCACTCGCCGATACCATTCCAGTGCATCTCGAGGGTTCGCCGGCCTGGCTGCGGGCGGACGAGCGCGAAAACCGCGCCCGAAGATCCAATCCGGACAAGAAATCCCTCCGCCGCGGCTAAAAGACGATAGACTTCCGCTCCCCCCTGATCACAAAATGCTCAACAATATTCCCCGCTCTCCTCGGCCTCCATCATGGCGACCTCGGTAAAAACATGGGACGGCGGGGGCTTCGCCGCCACGAACGGCAGCTTCAGATGCTCCATGAATGTGGGCATTGGCGTACAGCCCATATTATGCTGAGTTCAAAATTATGCTGAGTTACCAGCACAGGCTCAGGGCCCACGGAATGCCTTGACAGAAGGGACCTTTTGGGACAAATTCATGGAATGAATTACCATCTCCAGGGGAGATTCGCATGAACAAGACCGTGCGCATGGTCCTCCTCGCTTTTGGGACGCGGGGCGTCATCCCGAAGCAGGAGTTCCTCGACCGCTGGCACGATTACACGGGCGAGCCGCCCTTCGATCCCACGGACCGCGCTTACGTCCAGCTGGGTATCTTCATAACGGGAAAGACGCCGGTCCGCCAATTCGCTTACACCAAGGTCGATTGAGGCCGAATGAAGACCATCTCCCGCGAGGCCGAATGCTCCCTCGAGATCAAGCGCTCCCGGTTCATCGGACGGAGCTTCAAGTGCGCCACGGCCGATGAGGCGCTGGCTATCGTCAAGCGCATCCAGGAAACGTGGCGCGACGCCACGCACCACTGCTGGGCCTACCGCGTCGGGACAACCGGCGAGCAGGCCCGCTACGACAACGCCGGGGAGCCTCACGGGACGGCCGGGCCTCCGATCCTCGACGCCCTAAAGAACGCCGGCGTCACGAACGCGCTCATCGTGGTGACCCGGTATTACGGCGGGACGAAGCTCGGCGCGGGCGGCTTGGTCCGGGCTTACGGCGAGGCCGCAAAACGCGCCTTGGAAGCGTCCGGGCTTACGGAGCTGCGGCAGATGAAGGAGATCCGGGCACCGCTCCCCTACAACCTGCTGTCCCCGCTGGAAAGCTATATGGCACGGGAAGGATTCGAGATCGCCGCCAGGGATTTCGGTGAACACGTTGTCATCACGCTGAGGGTCCCCTCGGACCGGGAGGCGGACTTCCGGTCCTTTTACACGGCCCTGGTCGGCGGGAAGCTGGCGTACATCGTCCTGGGCGAGAGAACCGGCTGAATCATCCTGCCGCTACAGGACCCGAAAAAAAACTATCCGAGCCTGTAGGGGATGAGCGCGAAGGGGTGTTTTTTCTCGGAGAAGTCCTTGCTATTCCGGGTCACCAGCTTAAGGCCTTGGCCGATGGCCAGGGCGGCTTGCAAAGCGTCCGGAAGCTTCCGCGATGAGCATGGGCTCGGTTCCGCCCTGCGTCACAGGTCGTTGCGGTCCTTGAGCCGGACGATCGTCGCGCCCCAGCTTCCCTCGTCAGGTTCAGCGAGCTCAAAGGACAAGACCTCCGGGATCTTCCCGAGGACCGCGTGGACCGTGCGCTGAAGGACCCCGGTCCCCTTTCCGTGAACGATCCGGACCCTGAGGACCCCTTTCTCAAGGCAGGCCCTAAGGTATTCCGGAACGAGGTCTTTGACGTCGGAAGGCCGGAAGGTGTGCAGGTCGAGCGTCCCCTCGACGGGGATCTCGACAGGCTCCGTATCGTCAGGATCGATCAAGGGCACTTCCCCTTTCCGACGCCGCTCGGGCCAAGGCTATTTCTTTGCGTTCTCCAGCATGATCTTGAGGGCGGCATGGCCGACCGAGTCGCAGAATTCCTGGATGACGCGCGTATATTCGGCGTTGGGACTCATCAGGGCATCCCGGACCATGAACGTGTCGTAATCGAGGTCGTTAGCGCCGTAATACGTACTGATCACGCAGCCGACAGCGCTCAGCCCGCACAGAAACACGGCATTGCAGCCCTTCTCCTTCAGAATCTTGTCGAGGTCCGTTTTCTTAAAGGCGCTGGGATAATTCTTGACGACCTTGAGATCGTCGGGCTTGATCATAACGGACTCCGGATATTCGAATTCCCTGCTGCCGGGTTTGGGACCGTACTTAAGATCGGTGTGGTAGACCCGGATGACCGGAAAACCGTTCTCGCGGAAGAGCTCCATGGCGCCGTTGATCACATAGAGGGCCAAGTCCTTCCCTTCCGCCGACATCATCGGCAGGTAGGCGTTCTGGATGTCGATGACAAGCAAGGCAGGCTTCATCGGCTTGGCCTGGGGTTCCGCCGCAGCCGCTCTGGTCGCGACGAGGGCCGCGGACATCAAGCCGATGGCAAGAAACCGAACGAACGTTCTTCTCATGTTTCCTCCTGTTTTGTTGTCGCGGACAAATCGTCCGCTTTCCCGGATCATCCAATCATCATCCTGGATGATAAACGAGGCCTGGAGGACGCGTCAAGGCCCCTCCTATCGCTCACTCTGTCGCACGGTATTGACTCCGGGGCCGGGAGGTAATACATTAGGACTTCGGCTAGGGGGCTGTGTCAACCGGTTCCAGTGGTTCCGGTTCGCCCTTGAAAAGAATGGGAGGCCATTTCGAGGAAACAGGTCATGTGCGGCATCATCGGCATCGCATCCAGAACTGAATTCCCGTCCCGAGTCCTCCTGGAGCGGCTGAAACGGCTGGAGTACCGGGGGTACGACTCCTACGGCTTCTACGATTCACGCAACTTGAAAAAACGCGTCGGGGGCATCGACGTCGAGGCCGCCGGACGCGCGACGACCCGGACCGGGATCGCCCACACCCGATGGGCGACCCACGGCGGCGCCACCGAGCGGAACGCCCACCCCCACGTTTCGTGCGACGGGAGGGTCGTCATCGTCCACAACGGCATCATCGAGAACCACGAGGAGATGAGAAAAAGCCTGGAGAAAAAAGGCCACCGCTTCGCGAGCGAGACCGATTCCGAGGTCATCGCCCATTTTCTTGAGGAGGGCTTAAAAAGAAAGCCGGCCGAGGCCGTCATCGTGGATTTCTTCGCGGCAGCGGCGGGCTCGTTCGCGGTCCTGGCCGCGATCAAGGGCCGGGAAGAGATCTTCGCCTTGAAGCGCGACTCGCCGCTCGTCCTCGGCGCCGCGGACGGCATGAACATCCTCGCCTCCGACATCTACGCGTTCTCGGACGCGACCTCGCGGGCGGCGTTCTTCGAGAACGACGAGTTCGCCGTTGTCGGCGCGGAGAGTTTCCGGTTCTTCGACCGCAAAGGCCGGCCGATCGAAAAAGCCATGCGCGAATTCGTCTGGGACCAGAAGGAATCGGTCAAGCGGAGTCACAAGCACTACATGCTCAAAGAGATCCTGGAAGAGCCGGCCGCCGTCGAGCGGATGCTGTTCTCGATGGAGAACGACCAGAAAGCGGCGTTTGACGGCCTCATCCGGTTGATCCGGGGCTCGAAAAAGATCATCTTCGCCGCCTGCGGGACGTCCTACCACGCCTCGCTCCTCGGCGCCTATTATCTTCACCGGACGGGCGTCGAGAGCCAGACGCTGATCGCATCCGAATTCCGGCACTACGCCAACGTCGACCGGGACACGCTCATCATCGCCCTCAGCCAGAGCGGGGAGACGATGGACGTCATCGACGCGTTGAAGTACGCCCGGGAACGGAGCGGCCGGATCGCCGCCGTGGTCAACGCGCCCTATTCGACCATCCAGCGGATGAGCGAGCTCAGCCTGCATATCCTGGCCGGCCAGGAGGTCTGTGTCGCCAGCACGAAGGCCTTCATCAACCAGGCCGTCCTCATGCTCCGGATCGCCAGAGAGTTCGGGTTCCCCGTCGACACGGACAACGTGGCCGGTAAGATCCGGCTGCTGTTTCGGAAAAAGGCCCGGATCCGGGAGATCGCGGAGAGGATCGCGGCGTCGAAGGACGCCTATATTATCGGGCGCGGTTTGACCTACCCGGTCGCCCGCGAGATCGCCCTCAAAATCAAGGAAACGAGCTACATCCACGCCGAGGGGATGATGGGGGGCGAGCTCAAGCACGGGACCATCGCCCTGATCGAGGACGGGACGCCGGTCCTCAGCCTCGTCTCCAACAACGACCCGGACATCATCTCCAACGCCAGGGAAGTGGAGGCACGCGGAGCGCAGGTCTTCACAATCACCAATGATGGCCGGATGGAACGGAAGCGTAATGTGATTCACATCGAAACCGGGAACGACGGTAAGTTCGGGATATTGGCGGCCGTTGCCGGGCAACTGATCGCCTACTACGCGGCCGATAAGCTCGGACGGCCCATCGACAAACCGCGAAACCTGGCCAAGTCCGTCACCGTAAAATAAATCGGGGACAAATAAATCGGGGACATAATACCCATTTCCGAATTTCGTCGATTCCCCCCAGAAAAACATCCCGATTATTTAATTCAGAATTTGGTATTGTGTCCCCGATTTAAGCCCGGCGGATACGGGAGGCCAGGTCCTCGTAGCTTTGCCGGATCTCGTAGGGGATGTGGCGGCCGAATCCGTCCAGAAACTTCTTAATATCCTCGAGTTCAGGCCCCCATTCGTCCGGCTTGAACTCGAAAAGCTTCTTCAGATTATCGGCCGGAACGTCCAGCCCGTAGGTGTTGATATCCTCAACCTTCGGGACAAGCCCGATGGGAGTCTCACGCGCCCCCACCCGGCCGTGCACGCGGTCCAGGACCCACTTCAGAACGCGAATATTGTCGCCGAACCCGGGCCATATGAACTTGCCATTCTCGTCCACCCGGAAGGCGTTCATCGAGAAGATCTTCGGCGGGCGGCTGATGAGCTTGCCCATGTTGATCCAGTGCCGGAAGTAATCGCCCATGTTATAGCCGCAGAACGGCAGCATGGCGAAGGGGTCGCGCCGCAGGACCCCGACCTTGCCCGCGGCCGCGGCCGTCGTCTCCGAGCCCATCCTCGCTCCGAAGAAGACGCCGTGGTCCCAGTTGAACGCCTCCGTCACGAGCGGGATGAGGCGCGATCGCCGGCCGCCTAGGATGATGGCCGAGATAGGGACTCCATAGGGATTGTCGAAGTCATTGGAGAGCGTTGGGCAGTTGTAGAGGGAAACCGTGAAACGGGAGTTCGGCTGGGCGGCCGTGGTCCCCAGAGACGGGTTCCAGGGATCGCCCTGCCAATCCAGGAGGTGCTCCGGCACGGGTCCGTCCAGTCCCTCCCACCACGGATCGTTCATGTCCGTGTCGAGGGCGACGTTGGTGAAGATCGTCGGGTAGAAGTTCGAGGCTTTGAGTGTCCGGACCATGTTCGGGTTGGACTTCATGGAGGTCCCGGGCGCGACGCCGAAGAACCCCGCTTCGGCGTTTATGGCATAAAGGCGGCCATCGGGGCCGATGTTCAGCCAGGCGATGTCGTCGCCGATCGTATAGACCTTGTATTCGGGGAGGGCGGACTCGAGCATGGCCAGGTTGGTCTTTCCGCAGGCGGAAGGCATGGCGGCGGTGATGTACGTGACTTGGCCATGGAGGTCCTCGATCCCCATGATGACCATGTGCTCGGCCAGCCATCCCTG
>JALHVH010000416.1 GCA_022867105.1 Candidatus Aminicenantota bacterium | reverse complement strand
GAAGGCCCTCAACTTCTTTTGGAACGAGGAATGGGACTACTTCGAGTTCGTCATCACCGGGACCGACCGGCTCCACCATTTCCTCTGGAACGCCTATGAAGACACCACCCACCCCTATCATCAGGCCTTCCTGGATTATTACCGGCAGGTGGACCGGATCATCGAAAAAATCTTCACCTCCTACCGGAAGATGACCGGCAGCGAGGAAGGGCTTTACATCCTGTCCGACCATGGTTTCTGTGGCATCGAACAGGAGGTCTACCTCAATGCCTGGCTCGAGCAGGAAGGCTATCTCAAGTTTACGACTCCGTCCCCCGCGGGCCTGGAAAATATCGCCGCCCCCGAAACGAAGGCTTTCGCCCTGGACCCCAACCGCGTCTACTTGAACCTTCGGAAGAAGTTCCCATCGGGAAACGTGGACGCTTCCGAGAAGAAAGACCTCAAGACGGAGATCGCCGGGAAACTCGAAAAGTTGGAATATGAAGGCAAGAAAGTCGTCCGGAAGGTCTTCATGGCCGAGGACGTGTATTCCGGACCTTACGCCTCCAAAGGGCCGGACCTCGTCGTCCTCGGGGAGCGTGGGTTCGACATGAAAGGTTCGGTCAAGAAAAAGGAGATCTTCGGCCGCTCGAACCTCCAGGGTATGCACACCTGGGACGACGCCCTGTTCTTGGCGGACTCCGAGGTGGGAAAGGACCTGGCCATCCAGGACCTCGCCGGGATCATCCTGAAGAATTATTCATGAACGACAAAGCTTTCAAAGCCAAAAGACGTCTTGTCCTGATCACCCTCCTCGTCCTGGCCTCGGCCGCCCCGCTCATGGCCTACATCGGGCCGGGCGCCGGTTTTGCATTCCTTTCTTCGTTCCTGGTCCTGTTTCTCACCTTCTTCCTGGCCCTCTTTTCGTTCCTGTCCTGGCCGTTCCGGTTCATCTGGAAAGCCATCCGGGGACAACGGGCCTACAAGACGAGCAAGGTCAACAGGGTCGTCATCCTGGGGCTGGACGGCATGGAGCCGTCCCTGGCCGAAAGGTTCATGGCCGAAGGGAAGCTCCCAAACCTGGCGGGGCTTAAGAAGGAAGGGACCTACGCCAGGCTCCGGACGACGGTCCCGTCCATCTCACCGGTGGCCTGGTCGTCCTTCATGACCGGCTCCGAGCCCTCCAAGCATAATATCTTCGATTTCTTGAGCCGCGACCCTCGGACCTACCTTCCCGACCTTTCGTCGGCCCGCATCGGAAACCCTAAGAGGGTCCTGTCCCTGGGGAAATATAATATCCCGTTGTCCAAGCCCGAGATCCGCGGGATGCGCAAGAGCGTCCCGTTCTGGAAGATCCTGGGCGAAAAAGGCATCTTCAGCACGGTCCTCCGCGTGCCCATCACCTTCCCGCCGGAAAAGTTCAAGGGGCACCTCCTCTCTGGCATGTGCGCCCCCGATTTGAAAGGCAGTCAGGGAACATTCTCCTTCTACACGACGGACATGGCAAGGCTCGAAAGGAAGGAGGCCGGGCAGAATATCCCCGTCACCCTAGCCGACGGCCGGATCGAGACATACATCTCCGGACCGGAGAATTCGCTCCTCAAGAAGGCTGAAGAGATCCGCCTGCCCATGGCCATCACGGTCGACCCCAAGAGCGAGGAGGTCGTGATCGAGGTCTCCGGCCAGAGGATCGTCCTGAAGAAGAACACCTTTTCCCCCTGGACCCGGATCACCTTCAAGCCGGGGCTGGGGATGAAGATCCAGGCCATCTGCAAGTTCTACGTTTCCCAGGTCAAACCGCACTTCGAAATGTACATCACGCCGCTCAACATCGACCCGGAGAAACCGGCCCTGCCGATCTCCCACCCTTTCATCTACTCCGTTTACCTCGCCAAGCTCCTGGGGAGCTTCATCACCTTGGGCGAGGCCAACGATACATGGGCGCTCAACGAGGGTGTCCTCAGCGAGCAAGCCTTCCTGGAGCTGACCTACGCCAACCACATGGAGTGGGAAGGCATGGTCTTCAAGGCCATGGAGAACACCCGGAAGGGTCTCGTCTGCTGTGTTTTCGAGACGACGGACAGCATCCAGCACATGTTCATGCGGTACCTCGACAAGGGACACCCCGCTTTGAGGCCCGGCCAGAACGCCATGAGCCCCAAGGTCATCGAGGACCTCTATACCCGGATGGACGACCTCGTGGGCCGCGTCCGGGCGAAGCTCGATTCGAGGAGCGTCCTCATCGTCATGTCCGACCACGGCTTCAAGTCGTTCCGCCGCGGGGTCAATATCAACTCCTGGCTCTGGAAGAACGGCTATCTCGCCCTCAAGGACGGGAAGAGCGAAAGCGGCGAGTGGTTCAAAGACGTCGATTGGCATAAGACAAAGGCATATGCCCTCGGGCTCGGCGGGCTCTATCTCAACCTCAAGGGACGCGAGGCCAAGGGCACGGTGACTCCGGGCGAAGAAGCGGGGGCCCTCAAGGACGAACTGGTCAAGAAGCTTGGAGGTCTCAACGACGGCGTGAAGAACGCCACGGCCGTCAACCAGGCTTATGACACCGACAAGATCTATGCGGGCCCGTACAAGGGGAACGCGCCCGATCTCATCATCGGCTACGCCGAAGGCTACCGGGCCTCCTGGGATTCGGTCACCGGAAAAGTGAACGACGTCATCTTTGATGACAACATCAAGGCCTGGAGCGGCGACCACTGCATCGACCCCAAGGTCGTTCCGGGGGTCCTGTTCTCAAGCCTCAGACTGAAGGAGATGAGCCCCTCCATCATGGACATCGCCCCCACCGTTCTCGAGCTTTTCGGGCTGAAGCCTCCCGCCCACATGGACGGAAAGACCCTGGTCGACGGCGCCGACCCCTTTCAAACGACAGGAAAAAGAGCATGATGGACCGAAGGGAATTCATGAAGTTAGGGTTAGGGACGGCCTCCGCGCTCGCCCTCGGCGCGGGCCGCGCGCCCCTGATCCGGGCGGCCGGCAAGAAGGCCACGGCCCGCAAGGTCATCGTCCTCGGCTTCGACGGCCTGGACCCCCACCTCGTCCAGGTCTGGATGGACCAGGGGAAGCTCCCCGCCTTCAAGAAGCTCTCGGCCCGGGGAGGCTTCAGCGCCCTCCAAACGAGCATCCCGCCCCAGAGCCCCGTGGCCTGGTCGAACTTTATCGCCGGAACGAACCCTGGAGGCCACGGCATCTTCGACTTCATCCACAGGGACGCCCGGACCTACATCCCGACCTTCTCAGCGTCGGCCACGGAGGGAGCGAAGAAGACGGTCAGGCTCGGGACGATCATCCTCCCCTTGTCCGGAGGAAGCGTCAGGAACCTCCGCAAGGGCAAGGCCTTCTGGCAGATCCTCGAGGAGAACGACATCCCGGCGACCATCTTCAAGATCCCCTCCAACTACCCGCCCGTCGAGACGAAACAGAGGACCCTCTCCGGCATGGGGACTCCCGACCTCAAGGGGTCCTACGGCATTTTCAATTACTACACCAACGAATCCAGGCAGATCTCCTCGGAAGCGGGAGGCGGCGGCCGCGTCCACGAGGTCTACGTCATCGGCAACCGGGTCGAGGCCAAACT
>JALHVH010000415.1 GCA_022867105.1 Candidatus Aminicenantota bacterium | reverse complement strand
CGTCGATGGCCTTGAACGCCGAGATGGCCAGGCACTGGATCTCGGAGGTCAGGACGCCGGGGAGGTCGGCCGGGATCACGAACCCGGTCTTGCCGTCAACGTACTTGTCCCTGTAATCGTAGAATTCCCGGTAAGGGATGACCTCGCCCGGGAGGGAGGCCGCGGGACGATCGTTGCCGAGGATGCTGCACTCGAACTCGCGGCCCTGAACGCCCTCCTCGACGATGACCTTCCTGTCGTAACCGAAGGCCAGTTCAAGGGCGGCCTCGAGGTCCCCGGGGGACTTGACCTTGGAGATCCCCACCGAGGAGCCAAGGTTGGAAGGCTTGACGAAGACCGGGAAGAGAAACCCCTTCCGGATCCCTTCGACAAGGGATTTCCGTTCCCTCGCCCAGTCCGGCTCCAACAGGACCCGGTAAGGGACCACGGGCAGGCCCTTGTTCTCGAAAAGGGCTTTTGACAGGGCCTTGTCCATTCCGACGGCGGAAGCTAGGACCCCGGCGCCGACGTAGGGGACGTCCGCCATCTCCAGGAGGCCCTGGATGGTCCCGTCCTCTCCATAGGGGCCGTGAAGGACGGGGAAGTAGATGTCCGGAGCGGGCGCCAGGTCGAGGCCGGGGTTTCCCCAAGGCAGGAAAGAACGGGTCCGGCCGCCGGCCGGTTTCCGATCGGGGAGGAGGGGAGATTCGACAATCTTCCATGTCCCTTCTTTCCCGATGTAAATGCTCGTGACCTCGTACTTATTCGGATCGAGGTTCTTGTAGACGGCTGCCGCCGACACGAGCGAGACTTCGTGCTCGGCCGAGCGCCCTCCGAAGATCAAGCCGACTTTCGTCTTTTTCGACATCTGGCCATCCGAAGACCCATTCTATTAAATTTCCTTTTTTTTGTCTAACATCGCTGTCCCCAAAAATTGTCGAAAGGACGTGAGTCGGAATTCCGGGCATCACCAGAAGCCGGCGCCATTTCTTTAGAAGAATGAATCCGATCGGCAATTTTGGAGTCCATAGTTTGTATTGACAGCCGGAGAACGGCTCATTTATAATAATGCTACGTGGAATCCAACGAACCAAGAGGTGAGCTTATGAGAAAACCCTTCTTTTTTCTTATTATTAGCGTGGGATTGATCTTTCTCGGGACGGGGCTGGCCCAGGAAAACCAGATCGAGAAGGCCAAGATCTTCCAGGAGGACTACCCCCTGATCACCGAGTCCGACCTCTACTGTTCGATCTATCTCCTGGACGGCGCCCTCCCCGGCATCAAGATCATCGGGGCGGAGAGGCAGGAGGAGAAGGTCCTCCTCAACGACGGGGACAAGTTCTATATCGACAAGGGCAAGGTGGACGGCCTCGAGATCGGCCAGGTATTCCTCGTCATCGGGGTCGGGCCCAAGATCATGGATTACGGCAACTTGACCTCAAGGACCGGACGGGCCCGGATCATCGGACTGGAAGAGAACCGCGGCACCGTCCGGATCGACAAAACCTGCGGCCAGGTCCTCCTCGGGAATGACCTCATCCCTTTCGAGGAAAAGGAGGGGATGCTCGGCAAGGACGAAGGCTACGCGCAGGAGCTCGACGAGAACCAGGGGACCATGGGTTCTCTGATCTTCATCGATACGGAATTGCATATCGCCGGCACGGGCCAGTGGGCCATCATCGACATGGGGAGCGATAGGGGTGTCCATATCGGGCAGCAGATGACCATCTTCAAGCGCGTCAAGATAGGCGTCCCACGGGAAGCGATCGGCAGCCTGGTCGTCATCGATGTCCAGAAAAGGACCTCGACGGTCAAGCTCCTCTCCTGTCGCGACGCCGTCGAGGTCGGCTTCCAGGTGCAGACGAGATAATTGACACATCCCCTCGATTTTGCTAGTTTAGACCGGGAATGAACGCGCACGGGCGGGCGTAGTTCAGTGGTAGAACGTCTGCTTGCCATGCAGAAGGTCGTGGGTTCAAGTCCCATCGCCCGCTCCATGAAACGCCGAACAGACCCCGAATGATCGACAAGGCGCGGTACCCAAGAGGCTAAGGGAGAGGTCTGCAAAACCTTTATTCGTCGGTTCGAGTCCGACCCGCGCCTCTCACGTGTCCAGCTTTTCTCACTCTTCTTTATTGACATCGATTCCCAATAATTATATAGTTTACCCAACTTGAGTAAGGAGGAGCAAATGGATTTGATAGCAAGAGTCCAGGCGATCGTTTTGAAGCCTAAAGAAGAGTGGGCCAAGATCAAGGCTGAAACGACCACGGTCCAGCAACTCTTCACGTCCTGTGCGGTGATCCTGGCGGCCATTCCCGCCGTCGCCCAGTTCATCGGATACGGCCTCATCGGCCGCAGGTACCCGTTCGTCGGCATGGTGAGGATGGGGCTGGGAACGTCCCTTGTCCGGGCGATCTTTTCCTATGTCTTCTCTCTGGTCACCGTTTATGTCTTCGCGCTGATCATCAATGCCCTGGCGCCGACCTTCTCTTCGGCGCCCAACCAGCTCAACGCCATGAAGCTGGCCGTCTACAGCATGATCCCGGCCTGGGTGGCAGGGGTCCTCTACATTGTCCCGTTCCTGGAATGGCTCGTGATCCTGGCCAGCCTGTACGGGTTGTACGTCCTCTATCTCGGCTTCGCGGCGCCCATGATGGATACGCCCAAGGAAAAGGTCGTGGGCTACCTGGTTGTGAGCATTGTCGTCGTGATCGTTCTGTCGGCCGTGGTGGCCATGATCCTAGGAGCGATCTTTACGGTCGGCGGGGTCATCCGGCCGCTCTAATTCTTCGACGATCCGGGCGAAGGCTTCCTGCGGTGATGCCGCTCCCGTGATGGGCCGGCCGATGACGAGATAGTCCGCGCCTTTCCCGACGGCCTCGGCCGGGGTCATGATCCTCTTCTGGTCCTGGGCGGCCGCCCAGGCGGGGCGGATCCCCGGCGTCACGATGAGGAGGTCCCGTCCATGTTCCTTTCGGATCATCTCGATCTCCTGGGGGGAGCAGACGACCCCGTCCATCCCGGCCGACTTCGCCAGTCTGGCGAGCCGTAACACCTGTCCGGCCACGTCAGACTTCATCCCGACCTCGTCGAGCTCGGCCGATTTCAGGCTCGTGAGGATGGTGACGCCGAGGAGGAGAGGCCTTTCGACCTTCTCCGTTTCGGCCGTTTCGCGGGCGGCTTCCGCGGCCCGGGCCATCATGTCCCGTCCCCCCGAGGTGTGAATCGTCATCATCTGGACACCGTGCCTGACGGCTGACCGGACGGCCCCGGCCACGGTATTGGGAATGTCGTGGAGCTTGAGATCCAGAAAGATGCCCTTCCTGAGGACCTTCAGCTTCTTGAACAGGGCCGGTCCCTCGGCCGTGAAAAGCTCGAGGCCGATCTTGAAAGTCCGGGCGTCCTTGAGCCCGGAGACGGCGGCCACCGCTTCCTCTTTGTTCTTCACGTCCAGGGCGATGATGATCTTTTTCCTGAGGTCGTCTTTGTTCATTTTGAGCCTTCAGCTAATACGAACGCATTAAATAGTTTGACATCTGACTTTAGGCGGCCTGAAGCCGCCCTCACTCCCCCGGCCCCCGGGGAACCAGTCCCGTCGGTTCCCCCCGTCGAAAAAGCCGACGGGTCCCCCCTCCGCTACGGGGGCTTGAGGACGGCATTCAGTGCCGTTCATACTTTGTAACCTTTTTTATTGCGTTCGTATTAGTATCAAGTTTTCCGATAAGCTCCTCGACCTGCTGGATGCCATGGAGTTCGCAAAACTCGCCGATCTCACGGATGATACGAAGGGAGGCGTCGGGATCGACGAAGTTGGCCGTGCCCACCTCGACCGCTCGGGCCCCGGCGAGGAGGAACTCCAGGGCGTCGGCGCCGCTTGAGATCCCGCCTATCCCGATGACGGGCACCTTGACGCGCGAAGCAACCTGGTAGACCATGCGCAGGGCGATGGGCTTGATGGCCGGGCCGCTCAGTCCGCCGAAGACGTTGGTCAGCTTCGGACGGCGTGTCCCGACGTCGATGGCCATGGCCAGGAAGGTGTTGACGAGCGATATGGCGTCCGCACCCGCTTCCTCGGCCGCCGCGGCGATTTCGGCGATGCTGGTCACGTTGGGGGAGAGCTTTGTGATGATCGGAAGCCGCGAGGTCCTCTTGACCGCCTTGACCAGCCGGAAGGTCGTCCCCGGATCAAGGGCCGGGCAGGCGCCCCCCTGCCGGACATTCGGGCAGGAGATGTTGAGCTCGAAGGCCGCGATCCCCTCCAGGCCGTTCAAGAATTCCACGACGCGGACGTATTCCTCTTCGGTCTCGCCGCAGACATTGACGATGACGGCGGTGTCGAGGCCCTTGAGCTTGGGGAGGACCTTCGCGGCGAAGGCGTCCACACCGATCCCCTGCAATCCGATGGCGTTGATAAGCCCGCTCGGGGTTTCCACCAGCCTGGGCGGGGGGTTCCCCTCCCTGGGGCCGTAATAGAGCCCCTTGACGATGAACCCGCCGAGCTTTTCCAGATTGAGATAAGGGGCGAACTCCAGCCCGTAGCCGAACGTTCCGCTGGCTGCGAGGACGGGGTTCTTGAGCTTGAGGAAGCCCAGGTCCACGGAAAGATCGACCATCAGTCTTCCTCCGGCCAGACGATCTCGCTCAGCGGGAAGACAGGGCCTTCCTCGCAGATCTTGACCCAGCCTTCTTGTCCCTCGCGGCGGATGCGCTTGACACAGCCCCAGCAGGCCCCGATGCCGCATCCCATGAGCGATTCCAGGGAGAATTCGGCGGGTATGCCGGCCGACTCGGCGAGGCGAGCGGCGGCTTTCATCATCGCGTCCGGACCGCAGGCGAACAGAAACGCCGGGAGATGCGACGTGATCTCCCGGGCCGCAAGCCCGGTAACGAAACCCTTGAAGCCGTAGGACCCGTCGTCGGTTGAACAGAGGACCGGGAGGCCGGCCTCTTCGAATTTCGCCCGGAGCGGGATGTCCGCCGCCGTCCTTCCCCCATAAAGGACGACCGGCAGGGCTCCAATCTCGCGCAGCTCTTTTGCCAGGAAGTAGATCGGGGCGATGCCGCGGCCTCCGCCGACGCAAAGGGCGCGCATCCCTTTCAGACGCTCGTCCAGGGAGAACCCTTTGCCCAGGGGCCCGATGATGTCGAGCGTGTTCCCGGCCTCCTTTCCGGCCAGGATCTCCGTGCCCCGGCCGGTCACCTGGAAGAAGATCTCCAGGCGGCCATTTTCCCGGGCGTGGATGCTGAAGGGACGCCTTAGCAAGGGGTCGGGTTGGGAGGAGACTTTGATCATGAGGAACTGGCCGGGCCGTGCCCGGCCGGCCACTTCCGGGGTTTCGATTGAGAAAAGGCGGTAATCGCCCCGGCGCTCGACGGTCGCGATCCGGGCGGTCGGGTCCTTCATCATGATCGTTTAGGGTCCCCGGGCAAAATAACAGAATCCCGGGCCCGGCGCAATAAAAATTGTCTTTTTCCGCCCGCATCATTTATAATGGGCCCTTCATAAGGGAGGAATCATCCATGCCTATCTCTCAAAGAGGTCTCAATATCCAGGCTTCCCCCATCCGGAAGTTCAAACCCTATGCCGATAAAGCGAAGGCCAAGGGGACCCACGTCTATCATCTGAACATCGGGGACCCCGACATCCTGACCCCCAGGCCCGTGCTGGACGCCTTCCACGCCTACGATGAAAAGGTCCTCGGTTACGGTCCGTCCCAGGGCTTTCAGGAACTGAGGGAGGCCATCGCCTGCTACTTCAACGGCTACCGCATCCCGATCGAGGCCGACGATGTCATGGTGACGACGGGCGGTTCGGAGGCCATCCACTTCGCTTTTTCCGTCGTGGCCGACCCCGGCGAGGAGATCCTTATCCCCGAGCCTTATTACACGAACTACAACGGTTACGCGTCGTTCGCCTCCATCCGGATCGTCCCCCTGCCGCTCAAGGTCGAGGACGGCTTCAGGCTGCCGCCCGAAAAGGACAT
>JALHVH010000054.1 GCA_022867105.1 Candidatus Aminicenantota bacterium | reverse complement strand
CCGGATGAGCGACGTCAGACCGAAGACCAGGTAAAAGACGGCGAGGACCAAGGCATACGGGCTTAACCGGCGCAGGGCTCTTACAACGCGGGTCAAGCCGAGGAAGACGGCTAAAAATGCGACCTTGCCCCAGAAGAGCGGGGCGGGGATGCGGCCGGCGAGCGCGTTCCAGAGAATGTCCGGAAGGTCCGAGACGGCCAGGATGACCACCCAGGCCGTGATGATCAGGAGCCGGCGCGCGACCCGGGCCTGGAGCGATTGTTCCTCCTTCACCGGCCCGCGGCCTTGATCGCGTCCAACGTCTTCCCTTCTTTCATTTGTCTTCTGACGAGATCGGCGGAATCGGAGAGCATGCCGCGGAAAAAAGAAAATTCTATCTTTACGTCTTATCGGCACTTTTGAGATCCAGGGCCTTCTTGAATTTTTCTTCCGCCTCATCGTGCTTTTTTTTCTGGAGCTCGAAGGTCGCCTCGAGCTTGTGGTCAATCCCTTCCGTCCGCTTCTTTTCCCTGAGAAGGAGGTCGTCCAAGGAGCTTTTTTTTCTGGCCGCCTTCTCGGACCTGATCACTCCCCTCGCCTCCCCGTCCACCCAGAGTCTCCCCCCGCAGCAGGGACAGACGACCGGGAACACCGAGTCTTTTGTATCCGTCATAACTCGAATTATGTATCAGAAAACGGACGCTTTGGCAAATCCCGGTCCCCTCAAGGGGTTTCGATCTCGTGTTTTTTCATGAGCTTGAACAGGCCCTGCCGGGTGATCCCGATCTCCGTCGCGGTCCGGGTCCTCCGGTAGCCGCATCGGGCCAGGGCCTCGCGCAGGAAACGCTTTTCGAACTCGGACCTGGCCGTGGTCAGCCTCCGGGAATCGTCGGAATACGTTTCCTTCCGGGGGTTGATCTTCGGAGAGAGGAATTCCTCCCGGATGAGGTTGTTCTCCCCGGCCATGATGAAGGAGCGCTGGACCTCGTTCTGGAGCTCCCGCACGTTCCCCGGCCAGGGATAGTGAAAGAGCATCTCCAAGGCCCCCGGCGAAAAGTACGGCCTCGGCCGCCGCATCTCCCGGGCGTATCTTTCGGCAAAGTGATTGATGAGCGGCAGGAGGTCGTCCGTCCTCTCCCTCAGGGGCGGCAGTTCGATGGGGATGATCTTCAGACGATAATAGAGGTCTTCGCGGAAGCGGGCTTCGCGGACCTCTATATCGAGGTCCTTGTGGGTGGCGCTCACCCAGCGAACGTCTACAGTCCGGGTCCGGGTCTCGCCCAGCCTCCGGATCGCCCCGTCCTCGAGCACCCGGAGGAGCTTCGCCTGGAGGGGAAAGGTCAGGTCCCCGATCTCGTCCAGGAAAAAGGTCCCGCCGTCGGCCTCCTCGATGAGGCCGACCTTGTCCCTCACGGCCCCCGTGAACGCCCCGCGGGCATAGCCGAAGAGCTCGCTCTCCAGGAGGTTGTCGGGAATGGCCCCGCAATTGACCGCGACGAATTTCCCGGACCTCCTCGAGCCCGTCTCATGGATGGTCCGGGCCACCATCTCCTTTCCGGTGCCGCTTTCACCGGAGATGAAAACGGAGGCGCCGCTGTCTTTGACCCGGTCGACAAGGGCCATCACCCGCAGGAAGCGGGCGTCCTGCCCGACAAGCAGGGGCATCCGGCCGTTGCCGTTCCCGCCGCCGGCGGGGGCGCCGCACGACGATGAGGCCAGGATGTGGTTCAAAAAAACCGCGGCGGCCGCCAGGAGTTCAAGGTCGCCGGCGTTAAACGGCGGCTCGGCGGCGGTCCTATCCATGTAGAAAGCGCCGCCAACCCGGCCCCCGGCCAAGAGAGGCAGGCAGAGCGCGCTCGCCGGCCCCTTCGATCGGACCGAAGAATGTCCCCGATATAACGGATGAACCCCGAAGTCCCGGATAAGGAGCGGCTGTCCCGCCTCGACGGCCTTCTCCACGATGTCCCGGCAGACGTCGTGGTCGGCCTCCCAGTCAATCCCCCGGGCTAACCTAGCGCGCAGGACGCCCTCCCCTTCAGAGAGGAGGACCAGCGAACGCCCGGCGGGGACCTCTTCAAGGACGAGCTCCAGGACCTTGGAAAAAAGAGAGTCTTTCATCGTTCGCCCACAAAACAGATAACGCCCCCGCCTGGAAAATTTTCTCAATTCGGCAACGGATCATGCGACCGCGGCCTCCAAATGGGGCAGGAAGCTCAGTAGGCTTCAATCTCGGCCAGGAGCTCGGCGATCAGTTCCTTGACGGTGACGATCTTATGAAGGCGATGGGCATTTTGGCCGCAGAAAACGAGGCCCTTATTCATGTCTCCCAGATAAGCGCTGATGAGAGCCTGAGCGATGCAGTAGCGGGCTTCAGCGACGTTGCATGTGGAAAGGCACCTGTAGGGACAGTTGATCTTCTCTTTCAGGCCCGTTTCCAGGTTTTTTAAGAACCGGTTTCGGATAGCTCTCCCCGGCAGCCCCACCGGGCTCTTGATGATGACAATGTCCTCCTCTTTCGCATCGAGATAAGCCTGTTTGAATTCCTGGGCCACATCACATTCCACCGTGCAGACGAAACGGGTCGCCATCTGGACTCCCGCGGCGCCCGCTTGCAGCATCCGGGCGATATCCGTCCCATCAAATATCCCTCCCCCCACGATGACCGGAATTTTCCGGCCGTGCTTGTCTTCGAAAGGTTTGATGACATCGAGGACTTCGGGAAGAAGAATGGAAAGGGCGTATTTTTCGGGCTCCTGAAGCTGCTCCACGGAGAACCCCAGGTGCCCCCCGGCCATCGGCCCCTCGATGATGACCGCATCGGCCGTTCTTTGATAACGTTTATCCCAGGCGCGGAGGACAAGGTTCGCCGCTCTCCCTGACCTTATGATTGGAATCAGCAAGGCCCTGGGATCCTCTACCATTTCCGGAAGCTTAAGGGGAAGGGAAGCCCCCGAGACGATGAGTCTGACTCCCTCCCTGGCCGTCGTTTGGATGAGATCCTTGGCGTTGCTCAAAACCCCCATGATATTGACGGCGATGGGGCCGTCCGTAAGGCTCTTGGCTTTGCGGAGCTCACAAATGAGGGCCTCCCGGCATACCCTTTCGAAGTCGAGCTTGCAGGCTTCGAAGTCGCCGAGCCCTACGGAGGCGATGGTTCCGATCCCTCCTTCATTGGCGACGGCAGAGGCGAGGCCGGCCAGGGAAACCCTTACGCCCATCCCCCCCTGGATGATGGGAATGCGGGCCGTGATATCTCCGATTTGCAGGCTGGGTATCTTCATTTTTCATCCCGATATTTTTTTGCAGCCAGGCAGGCATTCCCGCCGCCGAAGCCGAACGAGTTGCTGATGGCCGCCTCAAGATCAGGGAACTCGGCCCCGCCCGAAACATAATCCAGCGGGCACTCGGGGTCCGGCTCCTCATAATTGATGGTGGGCGGAATGATCCCTGTATAGACGCTCATGACCATGGAAAAGAACTCCACGGCGCCGGCCGCAGCCAAGAGATGGCCGATCATGGACTTGATGGAACCGACCTTGAGCACCCGGGAATGGGCTCCGAAGGTCTGGATGATGGCCGCGCTTTCAACCTTGTCGTTGAGAACAGTGGATGTCCCATGGGCGTTGATGTATCCGATATCCTCGGGTTTCAATCCGGCATCCGCCAAGGCTTTCCTCATCACCCGGACCATGCCGTCGCCTCCGGGTTCGGGAGCGGTGACGTGATAGGCATCTGCCGTGTTTCCGTAGCCGGCCAATTCGGCATAGATGCGGGCGCCCCGGCTCCGCGCCTGTTCCAGGCTTTCCAGGACGACAATTCCCGCCCCTTCGCCCATGACGAAGCCGTCCCGGTTCTTATCAAAGGGCCGGGAGGCTTTTTCGACGCCATCATTCCTCCGCGACATGGACCGGCTCGCGCAGAAACCCCCGTAAGGAAGGGGCGTGATACTGGCTTCCGCCCCGCCGGCCAGCATGATGTCCGCGTCTCCCCGCTGAATGATCCGGAAGGCATCGCCGATGGCGTTGGCGCCGGTGGAACAGGCCATGCAGGGCGCTGACAAGGGTCCCTTGAGACCGTTGCGGATGGAAACCATGGCGGGCGCCATGTTGATGAGCACCCGGGTTACAAAAAACGGATCGAGGGCCCGGGGCCCTTTCCGGTTCAGGATAGCGCAGCCATTTTCAATGCTGGAAGAACCTCCGATCCCGGAACCGATGATGACCCCGCTTCTTTCTCCAAGCAAGGGAGAATGCAGGAGTCCGCTGTCGTCCAAGGCCATCTCGGACGCGGCGATGGCGAAGTGGGTGAAGCGGTCCATCCGGGCCGCGGTTTTCCTGTCGATCCACCGGTCCGGGTGGAAATCCCTGACCTCGGCGGCCATTTGGGATGGGAAATCAGAAGGATCAAAATGAGTCACCCGGGAAACTCCGTTCTTGCCGGCTACGAGCCCTTTCCAGAACTCCTCCCGGCCGATCCCTATGGGAGTCACAACCCCCATCCCTGTGACAACCACTCTGTTTTCTCTCATCCCGACCATCCGCTAAAGCTAATCTATTTTGGCCCAATTATCAAGGGGGGGACTCTTCACGGGACTTCCCCCACCCTCCCTCTGCCGGAGAAGGCCTTGAAGGAAATCTCCGAACGGTTCGGCATCCCTGTCGCCGTCAGACCTCCCCCCCTGCGGACGGACAGGGCGATACATGATGTCTCTTGATCAACCCTATTTGAGCATGAGCCGTCTAAAGGATTTATAAAAGGTCGCCACGCTGAAGACATGGGCCAGCGGAACCGTTCCTGGAGGTCCTATAGGATTTGGATGACCGCCCGCTTCCGCCCGCCGTATTTCTCGACGATCCGCCGCACGACGGCGCCGGCGTCGTCCGCGCGAGGGACCTTCCCGGAGGGGGCGGTCTTGGGGCTTTTCCGCCGTCAGCGGCAGCGCTGCCAGTCGGATTCGCTGAAGTTGCGGTCCAACTCCTTCCAAAGGTCCTTCACATCGCAGGTCATGACGATCAGGTCCTGGGAGCCGCCCTGGAGGTCCTTGACGAAGTCGGGCAGCATCGACTCATCGCGGAAGCCGAGCCGGTGGAAAACCTTCTGGGCCCCGGCCTGGGGCCGCATCATGCGGGCGACGATCGTCTCGATCTTGTTCTGGACGGCGATGAAATAGAGCTCGCGGATCATGATCGTGCCTAAGCCCCGGTGTTGAAAAGGCCGGGCGACCATCACCCGGATTTCCCCTTGGTGCTTGCTCCAACCTTCGCCCGAGAGCTCCAGGGCCCCGCTGGCCACGAGCACGCCGCCGTGGACGGCCGCGATGCGGATGTCGTCGCCGCTTTCGACCCGCCGAAGTCTCTTGGCCACGACCTTCCGGTCCGTGACGTCGAACTTCAGGTATCTCCGGTCCTCCTCCGGCAGGGAGCCGTAAAACTCCATCAACCTGTCGATGTCGTTCGCGACGAGCCGCCGGATTGTCACCTCCGTGCCGTCTTTCATTCTCTCCGTCTTGTCCATGCGCGAGTTTTCCCTTTCTGCGTTTTTTTGTCCTTCGCTAATGCTCCATATATATATATAAAGGGGATTTCGAAATGTCAAGCCGCGGCCGATTGACAGGACTCCGACGCCGGTGCTATTGTGAACCGAGGCGGACCGATGCCCATCCGACAAGCCGTCCGGCGGTTTCTCGATTTGCCCTTGCGGCGCAAGCTCATCCTGAGTTTTCTCATCGTGATCGTCCTCGGGGGGGTCCTGTCCCTCATCATCGGCACGCGGATCGAGCACCAGACCATCATATCGCTGGCCGAGGCCAAGGTCAGGCACGACCTGGCTTCGGCGTGGATGGTCTATGAGGAACGGCTGCACAGCCTCCGGGACACCGTCCGGCTCAGCGCCACGCAGGAGTTCCTCCGGGCAGCCCTCAGGCAAGCGGACCTCGAGAAGGTCGCCGCACGGCTCGACGGGATCCGCCGGGAGTTCGGCCTCGACGTCCTCAACCTCACGGACGCCCTCGGCCGCGTCGTCGTCCGGTCGCGGCGCGCCGACGCGCCGGTCGGCGACAACGTAGCCCGGAATCCTTTCGTCGCCCTCGCCCTCCGGAAAGAGGTTTCCGCCGGGACCCGAATCGTTCCCCTGGAGGAGCTCCTCAAGGAGGGGGCCGACCTCGCCCACCGGGCGCGGTTCCAATTCGTCCCGACGCCCATGGCGGCCGCGAGACCCGAAGACCATGAGGACAAGGGCATGATGCTCACGGCGGCCGCCCCCGTCGTGGACGAGTCGGGCGTCCTCCTCGGCGTCCTCACCGGCGGCCTGCTGTTCAACCGGAACTATGACCTCGTCGACCGGGTCAAGGAGATCGTCTTCAAAGGGGAGAAATACAAGGGCCACGACATCGGAACGGCGACCTTGTTCCAGGACGACCTCCGGATCGCCACCAACGTCCTCGACGATCAGGGCAACCGGGCGGTGGGGACGCGCGTTTCGCGCGAGGTCAAGGAGGCCGTGCTCGACCGGGGGGAAGCCTATGTCGGGCGGGCTTTCGTGGTGACGGCCTGGTACATCACGGCCTACCGGCCGATCAAGGACATCGCCGGCCGGACGATCGGCATGCTCTACGTCGGGATGCTGGAGAGGCCGTACGTCGACCTGCGCAACCGGGTCATGGCGACGTTCTCCGGCATCGCCGCCCTATGCGCTCTCTTTCTCCTCGGCCTGCTGGCGGTCGTCGCCCGCCGGATCACCCGCCCCCTGGCCGTCATGGTCGACGCGACGGGCAAGATCGCCCAGGGCGACCTGCGACACCGGGTCGACCTCGAAGGCCGTGACGAAATCGGCCAACTGGCCCGGGCGTTCAACCGGATGACCGACGAGCTCAGCCTGGCCCATGAAGACCTGACCCAGTGGGGGCGGACCCTGGAACGGCGCGTCGAGGAGCGCACGCGGGAGCTGCGCGAGACCCAGGGCCAGCTCGTCGTGTCGGAAAAGCTGGCGTCGCTCGGCAAGATGGCGGCCGGCGTCGCCCACGAAATCAATAATCCCCTGACCACGATCCTGATCAACACGCATCTCCTTCTCGAGCGGCCCGGCCGGGACGCGGAAGAGGGAGAGACCCTGAACCTCATCGCCGACGAGACGACCCGCTGCGCCGCGATCGTCCGGGGCCTGCTGGATTTCGCCCGCCAGACGCCCTCGCAGGTAGCCCCGACGGACATCAACGACATCATCGACCGGACTCTCCTCCTCGAAAAGCAGGCCTCGGTCCGCAACATCCGGATCGAGAAAGCCCTGGACCGCACGCTCCCTCCGATCGAGGTCGACAAGAACAAAATCCAGCAGGTCTTCTCCAACCTGGCCATCAACGCCTGCGAGGCCATGCCCACGGGCGGGACGCTCGTCGTCGCCAGCCGCATGAGCCGCGACGGCACCCATATCGAAATCACCTTCACCGACACGGGCGTGGGGATCTCCAAGGAGAATATCCCCAGGCTGTTCGACCCCTTCTTCACCACTAAAAACTTCGGAACGGGATTGGGCCTGGCCGTGAGCTACGGGATCATCCGGCAGCGCGGCGGGACGATCCTCGTCCGGAGCGACGTGGGGAAGGGCACGGTGTTCACGGTCCGTATCCCCCTGGCCGACCCGGGGGAAGAGAAACGCATCGAGGAGGCGCCGCAATGACAAAGCCGGGCAAGCACAGGATTCTCGTGGTGGACGACGAACCGACGGTTTGCAAGAGCATCCGGAAGGTGCTCGTCCGGGAGGATTGCGAAGTCGACATGGCGCTCAGCGGCGAGGAGGCGCTCAGCAAAGAGGCCGAACAGCCCTATGACGTCATGATCGTCGACCTCAAGATGCCCGGGCTCAGCGGCATGGACCTGCTCAAGCTGCTCAAGGCCCGGAACCCCAAGGCCCGCATCATCATGGTGACGGGTTATCCGACGATGAGGAACACGCTCCAGGCCATGCAGCTCGGAGCGATGGATTTCCTGCCCAAACCTTTTCTCCCAACGACGCTCCGCAACCTCGTCGCCGCGGCCCTCGAGGCCGGAGACGACAAGCCGGAAGGGTCAGGCGCCTCGGGTTAGAGCCTCGCTCAGCTTGGCCCCGATGTCGGCCGGGCTGACGGCGACCCAGACGCCGGCCGCCCGGAGGGCGTCCATCTTCTCCTGGGCCGTTCCTTTGCCGCCGGCGATGATCGCCCCGGCGTGACCCATCCGCCGCCCCGGCGGGGCGGTCTGGCCGGCGATGAAGCCGACGACGGGCTTGGAAAAGGACGTCTTGATGTAGGCCGCGGCCTCGTCTTCGGCCGTGCCGCCGATCTCACCGATCAGGATCACGGCTTCGGTCCCGGGGTCATTCTTGAAGAGCTCCAGGAGCTCGATGTACTTGAGCCCGACGACCGGGTCGCCACCGATGCCGACGGCCGTCGACTGGCCGTAGCCTTGACGCGAGACCTGTT
>JALHVH010000414.1 GCA_022867105.1 Candidatus Aminicenantota bacterium | reverse complement strand
CCCGTTCCGCATCTCCATAGGCACCATGTATGCCGCCAACGACGTCCTGATCAAGGTCCACACGGACTCCGGCCTCGTCGGGATCGGCGAAGCCTGTCCGTTCCCGCCGATCACGGGGGAAACCCAGGACACGAACCTGTCGATGGCTAGGAGTATCCGCGACATGCTCATCGGACGGGACCCTCTGGCCATCGAGAGCCTCCTAGCCGAAATGGGCGCCATGGTCCACTCCAATCCGAGCGCCGTCGCCGCTTATGACACGGCGCTCTTCGATATCCTGGGCAAGGCCGCCGGTCTTCCGATCTTCAGGCTCTTGGGCGGGGACAAGTCGGCCTTTGAGACCGATATCACCACGGGCATCGACACACCTGAGAACATGGCCGCGGAAGCCAAAGCCCACGCCGGCCGCGGCTACAGGACGCTCAAGGCCAAGGTCGGCCTTGACCCCGACGAGGACGTGTCTCGCGTCCAGGCCATCCGCGAGGCCATCGGATATGACATCAACCTGAGGATCGACGCCAACCAGGGCTGGACCGTGCCCCAGGCGATCTACGCCTTGAAGAAAATGGAAAAGTTCCGGGTCCAGCTCGTCGAACAGCCCGTCGTGGCCTGGGACACGGCCGGTCTGAAGACCGTCCGCTCCGAGAGTCCCATCCCCGTCATGGCCGACGAAGCGATCTTCCTGCCCCCGGACGCCATCAAGCTCATCAAGGCCGAGGCCTGCGACTTCTTCAACATCAAGCTCATGAAGGCCGGCGGGATCCTGAACTCGGTCCGGATCGCCCACATCGCCGACGCCGCCAACATGCGTTGTATGGTCGGCTGTATGCTCGATTCCAACGTCGGCCTGACCGCGGCCGCCCACGTCGTCGCCTCGCAGAGGAACATCGTCTACGCCGACCTCGACGGGAACACCGAGCACGTCGTCGACCCGGTCATCGGCGGGATGACGGTAAAGGCCGGGATCATCACTCTGCCCGAGACGCCGGGCCTGGGGCTCGACGTCGACCCCGCGTTCCTCAAGAAGATGGCGAAGGTCTGAGCGAGAATAACGGGAGGGACCCATGAAACGCCGCGAATTCCTGAAGTCCTGCGCCGCTTCGCCGGTCGCGCTCAAGACGCTTCCCGGCCGGGGTTTTTTTTCGGAAGAGAAAGCGGCCTATGACGCCAAAGGCCTGCCCACCCGCGTCCTCGGAAAGACGGGGGTATCCGTCCCGCTCGCCGGCTTCGGCGCGGGCAGCCGTTTCTGCGCGGTCCAGGACCCCGGGAAGAGCGTCGAGATCCTGAACCACGCCCTGGACCACGGATTTTATTACTGGGACACGGCCCACGACTATGGAGATGGCAAGGTCGTCAGCGAAGAGCGCCTCGGCCTGGTCCTCAGGGACCGGCGCAAGGAGGTCTTCCTGTCCACGAAGACTCACGCCCGGACCTACGACGGGGCGATGCGCGATCTCGAGGAAAGCCTGAAGCGCCTGAAAACGGACCGTCTCGACATCTGGAAGATCCACGAGGTCCTGTCCGCGGAAGACGCCGAAAAGATCGGGGCCTCCGGCGGCGTCCTGGATGCCCTCCACAAGGCCAAGGACGAAAAGATCACACGCTTCATAGGTTTTTCGGGCCACTCGTCGGCCGAGGCGATGACAGCCCTCGCCGAACGTCATGATTTCGACACGATGCTCATCGCTCTCAACCACTATGAGGAGCGCAAGGGGGACATGGAGCGGGGGGCCATCCCCGCGGCCGCGGCGAAGGGCATGGGCGTCAACGTCATCAAGGTCATCCGGCCCAGGGAAAAAGGGACCGGCCTTGACCCCGCGGACCTCATCCGCTACGCCCTGAGCCTGCCCCACGTGTGCGCGGCGGTCGTCGGCACGGACAGCGTCGAGGTCTTGAAAAAGAACGCCGCGACCATAAAAAATTTCACGGTCCTTGACCCTGAGGAGATGAAGAGGATCCGGGCCGGCCTGAGCCCATTTTTTGAGGATTGGGCTTTGCCCTGGATGTGCCCGGGCTACAGGGACGGGACGAAGGTCT
>JALHVH010000413.1 GCA_022867105.1 Candidatus Aminicenantota bacterium | reverse complement strand
GGGCCTCGCGATCGCCGACGTTTCGGGTTGCGGTGTGGGGCCGGCCCTGCTCATGGCCTCCCTGAGGGCGTCCCTTCGCGCGGAGGTCGGTCCCCGCCATGACTTGACGGGAATGACGGCCCGCCTCAACGACTTCGTCCACCAAAGTTCCGAGAGCCACACGTACATCACGTTCTTTTTCGGAGAACTGGACACGGAGACGGGAGAAATGACCTTCGTCAACGCCGGACACAACCCCCCGATCGTGCTGGACGTGAACGGCGGCCTGCAAAGGCTGGAGAGCACTGGCTTCTGCCTGGGGATGTTCCCTGGGGTCGTCTACGGCGCGGGCAGCGTCCGTCTCGACCCCGGCGATCTACTTTGCTTGTACACCGACGGAATCACGGAGGGCCGGAGTGCCGGGAATGAAGAATACGGGGAGGACAAGCTCCAGGCGCTCCTCAGGGAGAACATGGGCCTCGCCGTCCCGAGGATCATGGAAAAGATCTTCGCCGAGGTCCGGTGCCATACAGGCAGCGCCGAGCCAGGAGACGACATGACGCTCGTCCTCGTGAAGAGGGTCGGGTGAGGGAGCGTCCGTGGATGAATTGAGAGTGAAAGCGGACCTTCAGGCGATGGACCGGGTTCGCGCCTTCCTGCGGGATTCCCTTCGGGGCATCGACTTGACCGAGGAGGACTATTTTAAGATCGAGCTCTCGCTCCACGAGATCGTTGTCAACATCGTCCTCTACGCTTATCCCGAAGAGAAAAGGGACCTGGTCCTCCGGACCTGGTTCGAGGGACGGAAAGTCTATTTCGAGTTCCGGGACACGGGGATTTCCTTTGACCACCGTCAGACCGCCCCTCCCGACATCCTGGAAAAGCTCAGGACGGGCAAGAGGGGAGGCTTCGGGATCTACCTTTTTAGGGCCCTCATGGACGGCTTCGAATACAAGCGGGAACCCGGCCAGAACGTCCTGATCGTTTTCAAGACGCTTCCATCCGCGGAGGTTTCAGTATAGGACCTTGTCCTCCCCGTTCTTCTGGACGAGCCTGTCGATTTCCGCCAGGATGAGGACCCTGCGGACCAGAACGGCGTTGATCTCTTCATCCGTGAGGCACTCGCCGACGACCGGCTTGATCCCCTCGAACGTCAGGGCTTTGACCTTTTCCACGAACGCGCGCGGCAGCTCGCTCATGAGCTTGGGCCCTTCCCGGTGCTTTTCGGTATAGATGAGTTCCTGGGTGAACTTCTTCGAGGACCGGAAGGACCGGGAGTGGTCGATCAGGATCATCCGCCAGTCCTTGGTGAGGAGGATCTGGTTCATGTGACGGTCCTCGTTGGCGATGAGATTGTCCCAGGCCCGTTGGAGGTACGTGCACCGGTTCCAGTTGAAGATTTTTACGGGGGGCGTCTTGATCTTTTGTTCCGTTTTCTGCTTGAGCGTGATGCAGTCCGGGATCCAGAGCTGGATGGAGCCCCTGTCTTCGTGGAACCTCCTCTCGATCGTGGGCGGGACCATGTTGAGCCCCAGGTATTTGTCCAGCAGGTAGGCGGCGATCTCGTACTGCCAGCCCTCGAGGTAGCCGGCCATCTTGCCGACGGGGTTCTTCCATAAGGCGTCGCGGACCACGTCGCCCGATTTCAAGGTCAGCTGCCAGGGGCTGGTGACCGCCTGGTCTCCCCGGAGCTGATCCTGCTTGATGATCTCGGCCGTCCTGAGGAATTCCTCCCACTTCGGATGCTCGGCCAGTTCTTCAGGCGTGAACTGGGCGAAGGCTTGCACCGTTCCGAGAACGGCCATGGCGAAAGCCATGATGATGACGACTCCCTTTTTCATTTTTCCCTCCTTGTATTAATAGAGGACCTTGTCCTCCCCCTGCGCTTTGATCATCTCCGCGATGTCTTCAAGAAGGAGGTCGCGGCGGGCGAGGAGGGAGCGGATCTCCTTATCGGTGAGGCAGGTCCCGACGGCCCCTTTGACGTTTTCGAAGGTCATCGCCTTAAGGCTGTCCACGAAGGCGCGGGGGAGCCGCCGGTAGAGGAAGGGCTGTCCGTCGGCGTTTTTCCGGACCCCGCGGGGACCAAACAGGAGCTTCTCAGTGAACTCCCGGCCGGAACGGAACGATCGCGAGTGATCGATAAGGATCGTCCGCCAATCCTCGGTGTAACGGATGTTCTGCTGGGTGCGGTCCTCATTGGCGACGAGGCTGTCGAAAGCCCGGGTGATGTATTTCATCCTGTCTGTGCTTTCCATGGCCGATGCCGGGATGGGGATCCCCCTTTCCTGGAGGTCGAGCAGGCTGCACTTGGTCTCCACCCAATATTGAAGCGAACCCTTTTTCCCGTTGAGCGCTCTTTCCACGGTGGGCGGGATCATGTTGAGGCCGATGAGCTTGTCCATCCTGTAAGCGGCGATCTCATACTGCCAGCCCTCCCAGAACCCGAATTGCAGTCCGCTCGGGTTCTTCCAGACGGCCTTTCCTTCGATGCCATCCTTCCGGAGGTAGACCTTGGTGGGTTTGGTCACGCCCTCGCCGATGGGTTCGGTGCGCAGGATCTCGGCCGTAATCAGGAAGCGTTCGATCCCTTCCCGTCCGGCGACATCCTGGGGCAGGAACTGTCCGAAAACGGAGGGCCCGTGAACGAGGGCCACGCCCAGGAACATGATCGCAAAAGCCTTGTGCTTCATCGCCTCCCTCCTCGTTCATTCGATCTCCCCGATTCTCTGCCCTTATCATAATCCCGGACGTCAAGAAAATCAAACCGAACGATAACGGGATTGACAGCCCGCCGACTTCTGTAATAGATTGGGCACTTGGTGGCAAAGATGTCCATGAGAGCGTTCGTTATTTTCGGGCTGCTGGTTGCGGTCCTGGGTTTCTGCGCACGACCCCCGTCCGCGCCGGACATCCGGTATCCTTGCGAGTGGCCCGGGAGTCCGGGATTTGCCGGCAACATCGATAAAGTGGGCATCGTTCAACCCTCCGGGATCTGCTTCCATCCCGTGCGGAAGACGTTCTTCGTCGTCAGCGACGAGGGCGAAGTCTTCGAGATGAGGACCGACGGGACTGCGGTGTTCAGTCAAAAGGTGCCGGGTGACCTGGAGGACGTGACGGTCGATCCCCGCACCGGCCTCCTATACATCGTCGTCGAGGGCGAGGACGTCATCCTGGAATTCGACCCCGACAAGCGGGCGGTCACCCGAAGGTTCCCCGTCAACAGGGAGTTCGATGGGAACCCGAACTTCCTTCAGAAACAGACGGACCGATACGACAACGGTATCGAGTCGCTGGTCTTCGTCCCAGACGACGGGCATCCGGAGGGAGGGACATTCTACGCCGGGAACCAGGAGGACCCTCCCTGCATCATGGAGCTCTTCGTCCCCCTGAAGACGGGCGGAGGAGATGCCCCTGAAGCGCGAATCCTAAGGGTTCTTCCCTTTAAAATGGATGACCCGTCGGGATTGGCCTATGATCCTATGAAGAAGCATCTTTATGCCATCGATGATGCCGACAATATCTTCGTAGAGATCACCTTGGAAGGAAAGCTCGTCCGCGAATACGCGTTCCCGGGCAACGACCAGGAAAGCTTCGCCTGGGACGATGAGGGATATCTTTATATCACCCAGGATTCCGGCGGGATCATCAAGTTGAAAGATCTAAGGCGTTGACCCGCGATCCAGACCAGGACCATCAGCACGTTGATGACTGCGAACTTTTCGATGGTCAAGGCGAAATATGTCGTCCCGATAAAGACACACAAGGCGGCCAGGGCGTCGCCGCCCCGCACAAAGAAAGTGTCGATAGCGGCCTTGGCCTTGTATTTTTCCTCTCTCGGGCTGAAGCTTTTGACCACGAAAACGAGCAGGATGGCCTGGGCACCGCTCAAGTAGGCTTTTGTTTGGGGCGCCTTCTCATTGATCAGCAAGAGCGCTTCGCGGACCGGTTTAATAACGCTCGATCGGCCCTTGAGACATTTTCCCGGCCACCCCGGATGCATCCCCGGTTTGTCGGCCCATGGGCACCTCCTAATTCTTCAGGTCTTCCAGCACCCGGACGAGCCGGCCCTTTCTCCGGATGAGCGCCTCGATCTCGTCCTTGTTGAGATAGGGGGCGAGTTTTTGTCCGATGACCCGGTCGTCGAGGTCCCGAAGTTTCGTGTCGAGCTCATCGGGACAGAACGCCGGGATGCAATCGGGTCTGAGCTCGGGCGAGGGCCCGAAAGCCTCGGAGAAGTCCACTCGGAAAACACGCCAGGTCCCGGTCTCGACGAGCGTGTCCTCGAGGTTCTCGCAGGTGTCGTTGACTAACAGGGCGAAGACTCTGACGGACTCGAGCGCCTCTCCGAACTTCAACGGCTCCGGCGGTTCGGGACCGTTTCGCCGTCGGGCCGCCTCCGGGACCGCGTTCTCGACGAAGGCCTGGAGGGAACCTTTTGTCTCATCGATCTGCCTCTCGACGACTGCGGGGACGATATCAAGGCCGAGGAGCTTGCTGAGCTCGTAGGCGGCGATCTCATAGAAGTAGCTGTCCGGGAGCATGGAGGGCCTGCGGCGGTCGACGTACTTGAAAATGGACCGCCTGACGACCTGCCCGTCATCCAGGATGATCGTCCAGGGCTCTGTGCGTCCCCTTTGGGCGCCCCTGACGATCGTCCCGACGCCGGCCTTCCTCAGATAGTCTTCAATATCGTCGGCCGAACCGCCGCCGCCGTCCGCCGCCCCTGGAGAGGTGATCCCGAAGACGGCCTCGTCCGCTTCCGTATCTCCCCAGAGCATGAAGTCCTTTTTCTCGATGATCAGGGCGCTGTTGACCCCCCCATAATAACTGGAGATACCGGTGTCGATGATCCACAACCTTCCGCCGAAACGGCTCATGAATCGCGGGGCGACGACGGGGGTTACCCCGTTGCCGCGATAGAACGTGTGGGCGATGACCATGTGGCCGGCCCCGAGGTTCTTGAGAATGCGCTCGAACTCGCCATTGATGGACTTCTCGTCCTTGACAGCCAGGTCCCTGAACCAAAGAGGGCCGTTGGCATCGTAGACGATCTTTGCTTTGAAAGGATTCGCGTAACGGAGGAAGACCTTCCGGCGGCCCTTGAAGAAGGACAGCTCGTTCCTGAGCAGGGAATTGATCGACTCGAGCTTCCAGGTCGAGTATTTTTCGCTGATCCCGCCATGGACAAAGACCGTGTCATTGATCCGGATGACCGCGTTCTTTTCGAGCAGCCACTTGCCATAAGTATCGTTGAAAGAATCGATGTAGACCTGCCGCTCGTCATCCGTCCGCATGAGTCCCCGCCAGAACTCATGGAGCTTGTCCCGTGTGCCGGCATCCGGAGTTTCCTCGTTCCAGTGAGTGAACGTGCCCCGGATCCTTTTGAGAAATTCCCGCTCCTTTTGCCTCCGGTAGTCTTGAGGCAGAAAGGAAATGAACTGTTCGACAGTGATGTAGTCGGGGTAGTCAAAAGCGATCCCCGTGATATTGAGCTCTTCGTGGTTGCCGATGAGAACGTGGACTTTTCCGCCGGCCCGTTCGGCCTCTTTTTCCAAGCGTCGCAGGACGTCGAAGATCATCTTTGCTCCGGGCCCCCTGTCCATGATGTCTCCGGTCTGGACGAAATGCGTGTCCCCGCCGGCCCATTGAAGTTTTTCGTCAACAAGTCCGGTGCCCAGCAGGATCTTGACGAAATTCTCGTAATCCCCGTGAAGGTCACCCACCGCCACGATCTTTTCGACATCCGACCAGACGCAGGGGATCTCGGCGGCACGGGCGGACAGGAGGATGGAGAACGAGGCCAAGATGAAGAGAACCCGGCATTTGAGGTTTTTTGCAGGTCGCGTCTTCAATCTTTCCTCCCGAATTCCCCATGAAAATATATCCGATGAGCCGGATGGAATCAAGGAAAATCGGTCGGGAACCCGACAGTCCCCTCGTTTGGCTATTTCATGGAGAGTTGCTATCCTCATAGCAAACAGCGGAATTAAGAGAGGGGAGAAGCGTGCGGTGTCTTTGATCGGGCGGACGGTTTCCCACTATTCCATCCTCGAGGCGCTTGGGGAAGGCGGCATGGGCGTCGTTTACAAGGCCGAGGACACTAAGCTGAAAAGGACGGTCGCCCTCAAGTTCCTGAAGTCCGAAATCCTCGGGACGGAGTCGGATAGAGTGAGGTTCATCCAGGAGGCCCAAGTGACGGCCGGCCTCGAACATCCCAACATATGCACGGTTTATGAGATTGACGAGAGGGACGGCCAGGCCTTCATCGCCATGGCCTACTGCTCCGGCCGAAGCCTCAAGGACAGGATCAAGGAAGGCCCGCTGTCCGTCCCGGAAGCCCTGGACATCGCTATCCAGACGGCCGAGGGGCTGGAGGAGGCCCACGCCAAGGGAGTCATCCACAGGGATATCAAGAGCACGAACATCATCGTCTCCGCCCGGGGTCAGGTCAAGATCATGGATTTCGGGATCGCCAAACTGGCCGCGAAAGCCCAGACCACATGGTCCGGGACCGTCGTCGGGACCGTCGCCTACATGTCTCCGGAGCAGGCCAAGGGCGAGCCCGTAGATGCCCGGACCGACATCTGGTCCCTGGGTGTCGTGCTCTACGAGATGCTGATGCAAAAGACGCCGTTCAAAGGGGAAACGGACGCGGCCGTGATCCATGCCCTAATTTACGAACCGCCGCAGCCCTTCGGAGAGTCTTGCCCGGGATGTCCCCCTGAACTGGAGAGCGTCATCCACCGGTGCCTGGAGAAGGACCCCGCCCACCGGTATCCATCGGCCCGGGAGCTCCGGGAGGACCTCCAGGCCCTCAAGAGGAGATATGAAGGGACGGCCGCGCTGCCTGCAGCTCCTATTTCGGCATGGAAGAGCGCGGGAAGGAAGCGACGCCGGGCCATCGCGTTCGGGACGGGCGGATTGGTCATCGTCGCCCTGCTTCTCGTCCTTCTTAATCCGACGGCCCGCAGGGGCTTGACACGATGGGCGGATTTCCACAGGCTCCCGGCGCAGAAGCACGTGGCTGTGCTCCCCTTCAAGAACGTAAGCGGCGACCCTTCAGACCAGAGGTTTTGCGACGGCCTGGTCGAGATCCTGGTCAGCCGTCTGACACAGCTTGAACGATATCAGGACAACCTCTGGGTCGTTCCCACGAGCGAGGTCTCGGAGTTTGGGATCGTTAGCGCCGGCAAAGCGCGCAGCGCCTTCGGGGCCACGCTTGCCATCTCCGGAAGTTCCCAGCGCCAGGAGGGTGACATCGTCCTGACTTTGAACCTCATCGACACGACGACGCTGCGCCAGGTTCGCTCCGAAGTGTTCACCACTCGACCGGAAAACACCCTGGCCTTTCAGGACCGGGTTGTCATGGTGTCGGCCGAGATGCTGGGAATCGAACTTCCGTCCGCGGCCCGTCGTGAATTGACGGCGGGAGGGACCATCACGCCCGGGGCGAACCAGTATTACGTCCAAGGCCTGGGATACCTTGAACATTACGAGAACGAGGAGGACCTCGATGCCGCCATCGCCCTTTTCAAACAGGCTGTGGACTTGGACGGGAAGTACGCCTTGGCCCAAGCCGGGCTGGGCCAAGCTTACTGGAAGAAGTACGATCTGACAAAGGAGAAGGTCTGGGCGACAGCGGCCGGAGAAGCGTGTCGGAAAGCGGCGGAGATTGACCCGGACCTGGTGCCTGTGCATATCACCCTGGGGATTATCGCCGCCGGGACGGGCCGGACCGATGAGGCCTTGCGGGAATTCGAGAAAGCCCTGCGCAAGGACCCCGAGAGCTTCGAAGCGACCCTGGGATACGCCCGGGCCTTCGAGGACGCCGGGAAGCCTGCCGAGGCCGAGGATGTCTATAGACGGGCGATCCGACTGGACCCGAGCCGGTGGGCCGGCTACAGCCACCTCGGCGCCTTCTATTACGGCAGCGGCCGCTGGGCCGACGCCGAAAATATGTTCCAACAAGTCATCAGGTTGGCGCCCGACAATTATCGCGGCTACAACAACCTCATGGGGATCTATTTTCTCATGGGAAAGGACGGCCTGGTTCGGGAAATGTTCGAACGATCCGTCTCCATCAAGCCCAACGCGGACGCTTATTCCAACTTC
>JALHVH010000412.1 GCA_022867105.1 Candidatus Aminicenantota bacterium | reverse complement strand
TCATCTGAAGACGAAGTTTCCGTTCCGGATCAAAGCCATCCAGATCGATGGCGGCTCAGAGTTCATGGATCAGTTCGAAGAGGCTTGCCGGAGAGCCAAGATCCGGCTGTTCCTTAATCCCCCTCGACACCCGGAGATGAACGGAGGTGTCGAGAGGAGCAATCGGACTCACCGGGAGGAGTTTTACGAAGTGGAAGATGTCTCGCTCGACGTCGGAGAGCATAACAAGCAGCTTGCTCATTATGAATATTGCTATAACTATATCCGGCCCCATCGGGCTTTGGACATGCAAACCCCTTATGAGTATTATCTCCAGTGGAAAAGAACTCGAAGAGCTCAGGTGTCACGGATGTCCTGACCCCATACATGGCATTGACCTCAACGGGTAGCTGTGATAATAAGATAAGCCGGACGACGAACATGGCCACCTCCTTCCGATACGTCAAGAAAAAAACCGCTCCCTTCCTCCAGATCATCTTCGGCTGCGCGATCATGGGCCTTTCCTATTCCCTGTTCCTCATCCCCCACCACTTCGTCCCGGGAGGGGTCTCGGGTGTCTCCATCATCCTCAACTATTTCTTCGAGCTGCCCGTCGGCGCGATGATCATCGTCCTGAACATTCCCATCTTCGTCTTCGGCCTTCGGACCATGGGCAAGAAGTACGTTCTGAAGAGCCTCGCGGGAATGCTGCTCTCGTCCGTCATGATCGACGTCTTCAACCAGGTCCTCAGGATCCCCTCCGCGACCGACAACAAGATCCTGGCCTCCATCTACGGAGGCATCCTCCTCGGGCTCGGACTGGGGATCGTCTTCCGGGGACACGCCTCGACGGGAGGCTCGGACATCGTCGGCATGGTCGTGAGCAAGTACACGGGGATCTCCATCGGCTTCGGGATCATGATCACGGACTTCGTCATCATCTCGGCCTCCGGGTTCGCCTTCCGCCAACTGGAGGCGCCGCTCTACGGCTACATCGTCCTCTTCATCTCGACCAAGGTCATCGACATGATCCTGGAGGGCTGGAACTACTCCAAGCTCGTCATCATCACCTCCAACCGGACGGTGGAGATCGAAAAGTTCATCCTGAACACGCTCGAAAGAAGCGGCACCGCCCTCAAGTCGCGGTCCCTCTATCTCAACCGGGAGGGCGAGATCATCCTGACGGTCATCCACCGCAAGCAGCTGGCCGAGCTCCGGGACTTCATCAAGGAGATCGATCCGCAGGCCTTCGTCATCATCAACGATACCTATGACGTCCTCGGAAAGGGATTCAAATCCACCCTGTTCACGTGAGGGGCAGACTCGGGAATGTTGATTTCGTTCCCGTTTTATGATAACTAATCCCTAAGTTTTCCGGGAGGTGCCGATGCTTCGATTCGAAGAGACATTCATGGACTTCCTGCTGGAACACCAGGAACGCCACAACAGGACCTATCATTTCCTGATCCTGATGAACTCCATCCTCAATGCCGCCAAGCGCATCCAGCACTACTACCTGACCGGGGCGCTGCGCGGCAGCCTGGGACTGGCCGGCTCGACCAACGTCCAGGGCGAGGAGGTCCTCCAGATGGACCAGATCGCCAACGATGTCGTGAAGCACTACGTCGGAAGCTCCGGGCGGGTCATTCATGCCGTCAGCGAAGAGGAAAAAGAGATCATCCCGATGAACCTCGAGGGCGGCCGGTACTTCATCTACTACGATCCGATGGATGGTTCCTCAAACGTCCCCCACAACCTGCCCGTCGGCTTTCTCTTCGGCATCGCCAAGAGGAACCTCGATGGACCTGAAGACCTGCACCTCAGGGCGGGCCACGAGTACATCGCCGCAGGCATGTTCGTCATCCCCACCGGGACGTTCACCCTCGCTTTGAGGAACGCCGGTTGCTGGCGGTTCCATATCGACGAGGTCATGAACTATGTCAAGCCCACGCGGATGGTTCTGCCCGAGAACCCGAAAACATGGGAGCTGTCCTTCAATTCAGCGAACCGGGGGACGTTCGCTGAACCGATACGGGAATGGATCACGGAAAAAGAGAAGAGATACGGCTTCCGATATCTCGGCGCCCTGGCCGGGGACTTTCACCGGATCCTGACCAACGGCGGGCTGTTCCTCTACCCGGCGATCGTCAACCATCCGGACCCGGCCAAGAACAGGCCGAAGGGAAAATTGCGCCTCATGTACGAGGCGGCCGTGGTCTCCTTCATGTGCTGTGAAGCGGGCGGGAGCGCCGTGGACGAGGAGGGGATGCCGATCCTAAGCATCGTCCCTGAGAAACCGCACCAGCGCACGGCCCTCTACGTCGGATCGAAGCCCCTCGTCGAGGAGATCTCGTCCATCCTCAAGAAAGCTCGATCCTGAACCGGCAGCTCTTACCGCCGCGCCTGAGCGATTCGACGTCACACGAACCTTCACAGCGGCAGCCAAGTCCCGATCCCCAAGTCCAGGGCCTTCCTATAGACGAGTGGGGCCGTCGCCATATCATCAAGGGCAAGGCCCAGGTTGCAGGCTATCGTCCGCTCCGCATCCGACTCCCGGCCCGCCTTCATGCCGCTGACGAGATCTCCGAGCTCGGCGTAGACCGGGGGGATGCTCTTGAAATAACCCGTGCTTTTCGCGTATTCGAGCTGACGGATATCGTCCGTGCAGAACTTGTCCGCCTCGGCCAGGGCCCTGGGATCCCAATACGAATCGTAATCGACGAGCGACGCGAAGGCCCCGGGGCCGAGCCAGCCCGGCTGGATCGTGGCATGCGGGACCTTCGTGATGGGCCCGGCGGTAACGACGACGTCACAGCCCTTTACGGCTTCGAAGGGCGTCCTCGCGGCGATGACCTCGATCCCCCCGTCCTTCCGTGTTTCCGCCAGGAACCTTTCCACCGCCCCCGGGTCCTTGTCATAAGCGATGATCCTTTCCAGCGAAAGGACCGTCCGAAGCGCCTCGATGTTGCTTTTTCCTTGGACCCCGCAGCCAAGGACGCCTGCGGTCCGTGACCCGGGCCTGGCAAGGGATTTAGCCGCGATGGCCGTGGCCGCGCCCGTCCGTTTGGCCGTGATCCAAGTCGCGTCCATGACTGCCAGGGGCAGGCCGGTCTCCGGATCGTTGAGGACGATGAGCCCGGTGATGTTGGGCAGCCCTCGGAGCCGGTTCCCGGGATAACTGCTCACCCATTTCATGCCCGCCGCGTTCAACGCGGGGATATAGGCCGGCATGGCGTGGATGAAGGTGTCCGGCCTGGTGTGGATGCCAGGCTTGGGCGGCATCTCGGTCCGGCCTGCCGCTTTCTCCCGGAACATCATTCCCAGCGAGGCGATGATCTCCTCCATGGCCGGACCCGCGGCTTCCACGTCCGCCCTCGACAGGTACAGCATCTTTTCAGACATCGCGGTCTCCTTCCTAATCCTTTACCATAAGCGTCCGGCGTTTGAAAGAGGAAAGGGGAGTGCGCTATAATGAACCGTCCCCGGGACCTGAAAATCTTGGGGAACGCGAGGAGACCATGGATAACAGAACGAACGCCGCCTCCCTCTGGCGCCTGCCGGAGATCTTGAATGTCGAGCCCCGGATCAAACCCACCTTCGACCCCGGTTTCAGGCCGATGAGCCTGGCCTTTCTGAACTATCGGAAGGCCGTCAAGGATTCGGGAAAGGGCGTCCCCCTGAAGATCGGTGTCGAGAGGGAAAACGGCCTCATCTCCAAATTCGAGACGGAAGTCCTGCCTCCGGACCCTGCCTTCGCCGAGGCGACGACGATATACGCCGAGAGGATCGTCAAGTTCCTGCTCTGGTCCCGGGGCGGCTGGAAGGTCCATTTCCAAGGCCCGCGGGACGTCGGGGAGATCGTCCGGAAGGCCTACTCGCCTCGCGGCCGGCGTGCTTTCGATGCCGAACTCATGGACAGGGTTTATGAGAAAGAATTTCAGGTTGAGATCGTCGAACCCGAGGACTTCCCCGAATCCCGAGAAAGCGAATCCGCCCTGGGCGGCCACCTGGACGGCTGCCGGATCGGTTTCGATCTCGGCGCCAGCGACTTCAAGGTCGCGGCCGTCAAGGACGGCGAACCCGTCTACAGTGAAGAGATCCCGTGGACGCCGGGCGACCGGTCCGATCCGCGTTACCATCACGAATGCATCAGGAACGGCTTGAAGAAGGCCGCTTCCCGCCTCCCCCGGGTGGACGCGATCGGCGGCAGCTCGGCCGGCATTTACATCAACAACCAGGTCCGGATCGCCTCCCTTTTCCGGTCGGTCCCGCTGGATGTCTTCAACGTCAAGGTCAAGGACATGTTCAACGAGATGAAAGCCGAATGGGGGGTCCCTTTCGAGGTCATCAACGACGGCGAAGTCACGGCCCTGGCCGGGACGATGTCCCTCGGTGAAAAGGCCATGCTCGGCCTGGCCATGGGATCGAGCCAGGCCGGCGGCTTCCTCAACGCCGAAGGCCACATCCCGGGCTGGCTGGACGAGCTCGCCTTCGCCCCCGTGGACATCAGCCCGGAGGCGGTCGCGGACGAATGGTCGGGCGACCGGGGCGTCGGGGCGAACTACTTCTCTCAGCAGGCCGTAAACAAGCTGGCCGTCCGGGCCGGGATCGGGTTCCCGGAGGACATGCGCCTCCCCGAGCGGCTCAAGAAGGTCCAGGGGCTCGCCGAAAAGGGCGACGGGACGGCATGGCGGGTCTTCGAGGACATCGGAATCTACCTTGGCTACGCGGTCCCCTACTACGAGATGTTCTATGATTACAGGAATCTCCTCATCCTCGGCCGGGTGATGTCCGGGACGGGCGGGAATATCATCATGGAGAAGGCCGCCAAGGTCCTGCATGAGGAGTTCCCCGGGACGGAGTCGCGCGTCAGGCTCCACCTTCTCGATGAAAAGAGTCGGAGGGTCGGTCAAGCCGTCGCCGCCGCCAGCTTGCCGAGGATCGAATAGACACCGCAGGCCGGGCTCGATCTTGCAAATGCACCCCCAGGCCATTATAATCGCCGACAGGGATGCCGCTTCGGATCTCATGAGGGCCGAATGAAGAGAAGAAATTTCCTTTCGAGTGTCGTCGTCGGAAGCGGAGGTCTCCTCCTGCTCAACCGTTTCCTGATCAGGCAGGTCCATGCCCAAACCCGGGAAGAAAAGACCGTTTTCTCGATGATCGTTGTCGACTTCAACAAGTGCACGGGCTGCCGGACCTGCGAGACCGCATGCTCTTCGTTCAACCGCCCGGAGACCGTGAACGGAAGGGAACTTCCCGGCCTGGGCAACCCCTATCATTCCAACATCAGGGTTTATGCCTACAACCCTGACGCCGACATCCCCATCACCTGCCTCATGTGCGACGACGCGCCTTGCATCGAAGCGTGTCCCGTGGATCCCGGCCCCAAGACGGGATGGAAGGCCCTCTACCGGGACGGAAAGCTCCCGGTGGTCCGGAACGATGCGGCGCGCTGCATCGGATGCGGCTCGTGTGCCGAGGCCTGCAGGACCAAGCGGGTGGGCGCCATCATCCCCAACCCCGAGACAAACAAGCCCGAACGGATGTGCACGTTGTGCGGCGGCGACCCTCAGTGCGTCAAGCGCTGCCCTTACGGCGCCCTGAGCTATGTCGTCGAAGGGACGAACGGGAAACACTACGGCTTATCCCCCGACCTGGCCGCGAAGGCCCTGGCCAAGCTCTGGTACGGGCAGGATTGAGGGGGGAAGAAGATGGCGAACGACAGACTCTGTGGATACCATGGTGTTCTTCTCGAAGTGGACCTCGTAAGCGGAAAATCGGCCAAGATCCCGCTCTCCCCGGAGGATGCCCGGCATTTCATCGGAGGCCGGGGCTTGGGCATGAAGATCCTGGCGGAAAAACTGAAAAAGCCCGGGGTCGACGCCCTCTCCCCCGAGAATCCCCTACTTTTCATGCCGGGCCCATTCTCAGGGTTTCCCATCCCGTCGGCGTCCAGGACGTGCGTCGTGACCAAATCGCCGCGCACGTCTCCCTTGAAGTCCAAGCACCCAAAAGCCTCCACAGTAAGCTACTCCAACATGGGCGGCTTCTTCGGTCCCGAGGTCCGCTTCGCCGGCTACGACGGCATCGTGGTCATGGGTCGGGCCCCGAAACCGGTTTACCTCTTTATCGATGACGACAAGGTCGAGGTCCGCGACGCTTCGAAGTTCTGGGGGATGGGGACCGACGAGTTCGACCGGCGTTTCATCGAAGAGCTGGGCGATCGGCGTTTTCGGACCTGCTATATCGGACCGGCCGGAGAGAACCTGGTCTCCTACGCGGCCATTCTCAATACGGCCGCCCGGGCGGCGGGGCGCGGCGGGGTCGGCTGCGTCATGGGTTCAAAGAAATTGAAAGGGATCGCCGTTCGCGGCAGCCGGCAGCCCGCCGTCGCCGACCACGAGGGTTTCCTAGCCGTGCTCGACGACATCCGGAAGACGTTCAAGGAAGGTTTCAGCGGCGGGTTGGACTATGAGGGCTGGCGGCGCTATGGGACCTCGTGGGCCCTCATCGACGCCAGCGAAAACGGCGTCATGGCCGTGAAAAATTATTCCCAGGGCTCGTTCGAGGACGTGGACAAGATCTCCGGCATCGCCGCCGAACAGAAGGCCTGGGTACGGGACTTCGCCTGCTTTTGCTGCCCGCTGAGCTGCAAAAAGGCCGGGGCACTCAGGAACGGCAAGTATGCCGGTCTCGTCCACGACGGACCCGAGTACGAGACGGGGGGCATGATGGGCTCCAACCTGATGATCTCCGACCTGGGCGCCCTCATGAAGGCCATCTACGACGTCGACGACTACGGCCTCGACCAGATCTCGACCGGGAACGTCATCGGTTTCCTGATGGAAGCCTACGAGAAGAAGCTCATCGACAGGACCTTCCTGGACGGGATAGACCTCACCTGGGGCAACGCGGACGCCGTCCTCGAACTGATCCGACGGATCGCCCTTCGCGAGGGTGTCGGCGATCTGGCCTCGCAGGGGGTCAAAGCGCTGGCCGGCCGGATCGGCGGGAATTCGGCCGGGTTCGCCGTCCACAGCAAGGGGCACGAGCTGGCCGCCTGGGACCCTCACCGGACGATCGACCTGGCCATGACCTACGTTACCGCGACAAGGGGCGCTTGCCATCTTAATTCTTCCAGCGCGCGCGGCCAGAACGACTATGCCGCGATGGACTCCCTCGGAGTTTGCATGTTCGCCACGGACGGCTTCGGCAAGGACGGTCTCCGCCGCCTGCTCACCAAGATCACGGGAACCGATTGGACCGAAGAGGAATATCTCAAGGCGGGCGAGCGGATCTTCAACCTGGAGCGGGCCTTCAACGCCCGAGAGGGGTTCACGCGCGCGGACGACACCCTTCCCGCCCGGTTCTTCGACGATCCCTTGACCACGGGGCCGGGCAAGGGCGCCGTCCTCAAGCGCGACGAGCTCGAAAAAAAGCTGACCGAATACTACAGGGACCGCGGCTGGGATGAGAAGACCGGAAGGCCGACGCCAGCCAAGCTCAGGAGCCTGGGGCTCGACTCATGGCTGTAAAAAAATCCGCCCCATCCGTCATCGGCATTGATTCCGGAACACAGGGAACCAAGGCCCTTATCGTCGATATCGAGACCGGGGAGGTCCGCGGAAGGGGCTATTCAGCCCATGCGATGATCGAAGGCCTCGGGCCCGGCGCGAGCGAGCAGGACCCATGGACGTGGGTCCTGGCGTTTGAATCGGCCCTCGCCGCGGCCCTGAAGGAAAGCGCGATCGACCCGAAGAACGTGGCCGCGATAGGGGTTTCAGGCCAGCAGCACGGCTTCGTCCCCCTCGGCAGGGACGGCCTGCCCATCCGGCCTGCCAAGCTCTGGAACGACACGTCCACCGTGGAAGAGAATGATCTCCTCGTCGATCGGCTCGGGGGGAAGGCGAAGGCCATCGAGAAGCTCGGTATCGCTCCGGCCGTGGGTTTCACGGCATCCAAGGTCCTCTGGCTCAAGATGCACGAGCCGGAAAACTTCGCCGGGCTCGCCGCCGTGCTCCTCCCCCACAACTTCCTGAATTTCCACCTCACAGGGAGACTCCATATGGAATACGGCGATGCTTCCGGAACGGGCCTGATGGATATCCGGAAGCAGGAGTGGAGCGCGGAAGCGCTGGCGGCCGTCGACCCGGATCTGGCCGGGAAGCTCCCCCCTCTCACCCATCCGAAAGAGCCCATTGGTCTCATGCGGGAGGACGTCGCCTCGCGGTTCGGCCTGGGCCGCGTGCTCGTGGCCGGCGGCGGAGGAGACAATATGATGGGCGCCATAGGGACTGGCAACGTCCTCCCGGGCGTCTGCACCCTGAGCCTCGGAACGTCGGGAACGGTTTATTCCTTTGTCCCCCGGCCGTTCATCGACCCCGAGGGAGAGATCGCGGCGTTCTGCGACAGCACCGGCGGCTGGCTCCCCCTCCTCTGCACCATGAACGTGACGAACACGACCGAGATGTTCAAAGCCCTGCACGGATTATCCAACGAGGGCCTGGAAAACCTGGTCTCGGAAGCGGCGCCGGGCTCCGGCGGCCTGATCTTTCTACCTTTTATCGACGGCGAAAGGGTCCCGGTCCTCCCGTTCGGGAGCGGCGTCCTCTTCGGACTCGACCGGAGGACCTTCAACACGGCGCATATGGCCCGGGCCGTCATGGAAGGAACTGTTCTCAATTTGAATTTCGGGTTCACACGGATGCGGGCATTGGGAATGACGCCCTCCGAGATCCGGGCGACGGGAGGCGGCGCTAGGAGCCAGCGCTGGCTCCAGATCGTTGCCGATGTCTTCAAGACCCCGGTTGTCACGCTCAAAGAGCAGGAGGCGGCGGCATACGGCGCGGCCCTGCAAGCCATCTGGGCCTTTCTCCTCGACAAGGGTGAACGCGTCGGCATCGCAGACATCACAAAGGAGCGCGTCAAACGGAACCGTCTCGCCGCCGATCCCGACACAAAAAATTTCGAAACCTACGACATCCTTCAGACAAGGTTCAATTCCCTTTGGAACTCCTTGAACGACGAATTCGAGAACCACAGTAAGATTTCAAAGACCTGAGGCAAAAACTCGATATCCACAAAACCGCTTGGCAAGACCCCTGGGCCACAGCCGAGGGAC
>JALHVH010000411.1 GCA_022867105.1 Candidatus Aminicenantota bacterium | reverse complement strand
GCCTCTCATTTCGGCAATGGGGGCGCCACGAACGGGAAACCCCCGGCCGAACGGGCGGGCGAGGACGAGGGCGCCCTCATCCTGGTCACCGCCATGGATATTCCCCTCCTCCCTCATCAGCTCCAGAGAATTACCAGGAGCCTGGTCGCCCGGATGGATGCCTCCATCCCATCGGGAAGCTTCTCGGATGCTGTCCTCGGGGCGACCTTCACAACGGCCAATGCCATGACCATTTCGGAGGAGGGGCCCTTGGAATTCGAGTTCCGATCCGTCGCCGATATCCATCTCGAGGGCATCGCCGAAGCCGCCTGCCAGGCGGCGGAGGAAGCCGTCATCCATTCTCTTCTTCAAGCCCGGCCGGTCCGGGGAAAATCCGGCCGCACTCTGGAGACCATCTCTCCGGAGCGCCTGGCCGGGATCTTCAAGAACAAGGAAGCCTAATTCGTGCCATGAATAACCTTGAACAACAACCGCGCCTGCTCCGAAAAATGAACCTCCTGGACGCCACTTTCCTGGTCATCGGCTCCGTCGTCGGCTCCGGGATCTTCATGACCTCGGGCATCATCGCCGGATACCTGCCGTCGCCCGGTCTGCTCCTCATCGTTTGGGCCGTAGGCGGCCTATTCACGCTTTGCGGAGCCCTTTCTTTCGCCGAGCTGGGGGCCATGTTCCCCAGGGCCGGAGGACAGTATATCTATATCCGCGAGGCTTACGGTCCCTGGGCCGGGTTCCTCTTCGGCTGGGGTTTCTTCTGGTTCATCATGTGCGGCGGGATCGCCACCCTGGCCGTGGGCTTCGCCGAATTCGCGGGGTATTTCCTCCCTTCACTGTCCACCCAGGCCGTCATCCTGAAGTTGACCCTTTTCGGGCTGCCCTATACGCTTTCCGCCGGACAGCTCCTGGCCGCCGGAGCGATCATCTTCCTGACAGCCGTCAACTACCTCGGTGTCAAGACGGGGGTCGTCGTCCAGAACATCTTCACCTTTCTCCGACTGGGATCGGTGGCGGCCATCGTGGTCTTCGGGCTGGCCCTGGGAAAACGGGCGGGGATCACCAACTTCGGACAGCTCTTTTCAGGCGGAGAAGCCCTGGGGCCCAACGTCTTTTCGGCTTTCGGCCTGGCCCTTATCGCCGTTCTCTGGACATATGACGGCTGGTATGCGGTCAACTGTACGGCCGAAGAGATCAAGAGACCGGAGCGGAACATCCCCCTGAGCCTTCTGCTCGGAACGTTGAGCGTCACTTTGATCTATCTCGTGGTCAATGTCGTTTATGTCTTGGCCCTGCCGGTGGAGAAGATGAAGGGAGTGGTCCGTATCGGCGAACTCGCCTCCACCCAACTCTTCGGGCCGGTGGCTACGTCGGCCATCGCGGCGGCCATCATGATCTCCGTCTTCGGCTGCCTAAGTGCAACCATCCTATACGGTCCCAGGGTCTATATGGCCATGGCCGATGACCGGGCTTTCTTCCGGAGCATGACCTATATCCATCCCCGTTACCGGGTTCCCAGCAAGGCCTTGATCGGCCAGGCCGTATGGTCCTGCCTCCTCTGCCTTTCCGGGAAATACCAAGCCCTTTACGAATACGTCGTCTTCGCCCTCGTTATTTTCTTCGCCGCCACGGGGTTCTCTGTCATCGTCCTCCGCCGCAAGAAGCCTGACCTTGCCCGTCCCTACAAGGTCTGGGGTTATCCTTTCATCCCGGTCCTCTTCGTCCTGATCAACCTGGCCATTTTCGGCAACACGATCGCGGCCCAGCCGCTCAAGTCCCTCATCGGGCTGGCTATCCTTCTCATTGGGATCCCGGCCTATCTTCATTGGCAAAAGAAGGGCGCGGCCGCCCCAAAGGAGTAAACGTGTCCGCGAAAATTAAATCCATCACCAACCCCCGCCTGAGCCTCAGGGTCCTCCGTGCCGAGGACATCCGCCGGATCCATGAAACCACCCTGGAGATCGTCGAAACCATCGGCGTGAAATTCCCGTTCTCAAGGGCCTTGGACATCTGGGAGGCTCATGGCGCCCGGGTGGACCGCGGGACGCAGGTCGTCAAAGCTCCGGGAGCCCTCATCGAATCCGCCCTGCGAAGCGCTCCGCCCGTCTTCACTCTTGCCGCCCGGGACCCTTCCCAGGACCTTCCCCTGGACGGAAACCACGTCTATGTCGGCACGGACGGCTGCGGCATCGAGGTGATCGACATCGAAACGGGCTTGAAGCGGCGGTCGACGGTCAGGGACGTGGCGGACATCGCGCGCGTCGCCGATGACCTGGAGGAGGTGGCCTTCCATTGGGTCCCCGTCTCCGCCCAGGACTGCCCGCCCGAAACGCGGGGGCTTCACGAGCTCCTGGCCATTTGGAGCCATTCCACCAAGCATGTCCAGACGGAAAGCATCTATTCCGGACGGGAAGCCCGGGCGGCCGTGGAAATGGCCTCATTTCTGGCCGGCGGCCGGGATGCCCTCCGCAAGCGGCCACTTCTATCCATTATGGAATGCACCATCTCCCCACTGGCCCAGGACCGCGGGAGCCTCGAAGCGGCCCTCATCGGCGCCGAGGCGGGGTGCCCCGTCGGGTTCATGACAATGGCCTCCTGCTGTTCTACGGGACCGGCCACAATGGCGGGGAACCTTGCCATGGGCAACGCCGAGGTCTTAAGCGCCCTGGCCCTCGTCCAGTTCGCTTTCCCCGGAGCCCCGGTGTATTACGCCTCCGCTCCGACCGTCATGGACCTCCGTTCAGGCGCCTACACGGGAGGTGGTCCGGAGGATTTCCTCTTCGGCGCCGCTTCCAACGAGCTGGCCGATTTTTATAACCTCCCGCTCTCCATGGGCTCCTTCGCTACGGGCGCCAAGGAGCCCGGATGGCAGGCCGGCTTGGAAAACGGCCTTTCGACCTTCATGGCCTCGGCGGTCATGTCCGACATGCTTCTCGGCGTGGGCCTTCTCAACGGGAGCACCATCTGGTCCTTCGAGCAGATGATCATGGACTGCGAGATCTTCAGTATTATCCGAAAGATGATGGAGGGCATTCCCGTGGACGCCGAGACGCTGGCCTTGGAGGCCATCCGGGAGGCCGGTCCCGGGGGGGATTTTCTGACCCACGACCACACCCTCCGGAACATGCGAGGGCTTTGGATCAACACTCTCCTGGACCGCCGCCCTTATACGGTCTGGGAGAGCAAGAGGGACGGCGCCCGGGACTGGGCGCGCGACAAGGCCAAGGCCATCCTCGCCGCCCACCATCCGGTCCCCTTGGAGCCCAGGTTGGAAGCCGAATTGAGGAAAATCATCCTATCTTCAGGAGCTTGAAGATCTGAAACCGCGGGAAACTGTTCCGAGATAAGGTCCGCTTATATTTTGACCGGCAAGGAGATAAGACGATGGCCGGAGTCACTCGACGGGATTTCCTGAAAAAAGCCGGCCTCGCGGCGGCCGGGGGGTGTGGGGTTCTTCTCAAGGGGTGTGCCAAGAAAGCTTCCTATGACCTCATCATCAAGGATGGACTTGTCATTGACGGCCAGGGGAACCCGGGCGCCGTCGCCGACGTCGGGATAAGCGGCGATTCCATCGCCGTCGTGGGCAAGATCCCATCTTCGCGGGCTAAAACGGTCCTCCAAGCCAAAGGGCTGGCCGTCGCGCCGGGCTTCATCGACGTCCATAACCACACGGCGGTCGAGCTTCTGGTCAATCCCAAGGCGGAAAGCGCGATCCGCCAGGGCGTTACGACACTTGTCAGCGGCCAGTGCGGGGACTCGCCGTTTCCTTTCTCGGACGGCATG
>JALHVH010000410.1 GCA_022867105.1 Candidatus Aminicenantota bacterium | reverse complement strand
GTATTGAACGGGCCCCGTCCGCATCATCGACTCGATCCTGTAAGCGAGCTGGAGAGCGATGAAAGCCGTCAGGGAGAAGAGCAGGTAGAGATAAACATAGGGCGAATGGAAGTAGTCGCCGACACGAAAGCCATAGATCTCGACCAAGGTCTTCATCAGGACGACGACCCTGCCCGTCGCGGTCCCCGAGACCGAGGCGAACCTCGTGGCCCTGACCGTCCGGGCCATGCCTTTAGCGAAGGCCGCCGCAAAGAGAAGCAGCGGGAACGCCGCGGCGCCCGCGAGAAGGGGGATGTTCAAGGCGCTCTTTCCCGGGGATGGCTCGTAAATGTTGAGCAGGATGATGGACAGAAAAATGGCGGCGGTGTAAAAAATGTCCGCGCGGTGAAGCTTCTCACCGAGAACGGCCGCGGCTAGGAGGACAAGGACAACGACCCCGAAGCCCGCGAAGGCCGCCACGATATGGGGCGTCAGCGTCTTGAGAGCCATTAGGCTGGGGACGACGTAGAGATTGGACAGCAGGAACCCGGCGATCCAGGTCCCAAGGTCCCGCCGCCAGGCCCCGTCCTTTGGGCCCTTATGTCCGATCCAGGCGATCCCCTTCTTCATGAGGATCATGCCCATAGAAAGGACCCCGTAGGCCATGAGGGCGAGGAGCGCCGCGACCGCCTTAGACATGCGATTATTATTCCAAGCCGTTCAGGCGACCGATCCGTTCTTCTTCATGACCCGCTTCCGGGTGTAGGCGATGAGCCCTCCGGCGTCGATGATGGCCTGCCGCGCCTTCGGCAGGGGAAGGGTCGCGAAGCCCTTGCCGGTCGTCGTGTTCACGACCTTGCCCCCGGTGAACTCGAGCTCGTCCCCTTCCGACGCCTCGATATCGGGGCAAACGATCGTGCGCAGCCCGAGGTTGATCGAGTTCTGGAGGAAGATCCGGGCGAAATTACGGGCCACGATCACAAGCTCGTAGCCTTTGAGGGTCGAAGCCGCCTGCTCGCGCGAGGAACCGCAGCCGAAGTTCTTGCCGGCCACGATGACGCTCCCGGCCGGGACCTCCTTCCTTCTGAGCTTCGCGTTGAACTCGGCATTATCGGCGAAGGCGAATTGGGGGGTCTCGTTCGGAAGCACGGTTGCCATATAGCGGCCGGGATAGATGATATCGGTAGAGACGTCGTCGCCCAGCTTCAGAATCACCTTGGCCATGTCACGTGCCTCCTTTTCTAGGGTCGGTAATGACGCCCGTGAGGGCGCTCGCGGCCGCCACGGCCGGCGACGAGAGGTAGACCTCGGCGTTGGGATTGCCCATCCGGCCCTTGAAGTTCCTGTTCGTCGTGGCCAGGGCGACCTCGCCGTCTCCTAAGGCGCCTTGATGGACGCCCAGGCAAGGCCCGCAGCCCGGGTTCATGACCACGGCGCCGGCCTTGATGAAATCGGCGACATAGCCGGCGTCGAGCGCCTGTTTGAATATCCTGTAGGAAGCCGGGAAAACGAGCATGCGCGTCCCGCGGGCTACCTTTTTGCCCTTGACGATCTTCGCCGCGACCGCCAGATCGTCGAGCCGCCCATTGGTGCAGGAGCCGATGACGACCTGGTTGATCTTGAGGCCCGCAACTTTGCCGACAGGCTTGACATTGTCCACGGCATGCGGGCAGGCGACCTGGGGTTCGAGCTTGGAGACGTCGATCTCGACGACTTGGTCATAGGACGCGTCCGGGTCGGGACCGATAACCTCGATCTTCCCTTTGACCTTCGCCTCTTCCCTGAGGTAGCGGAGCGTCTCTTCATCCGGAGGAACGATGCCCGAGGTCGCTCCTGCCTCGACGGACATATTGCAGACCGTAAGCCGCCCGGACATGGACATGCTCTTGAACGCGGGGCCGTGGAACTCGAGGACCTTGAAGTTCGCGCCTTCGGCCGAGATCCGGCCGATGAGGAGGAGGATAAGATCCTTGGGCGTCACATATTTAGAGAAACGGCCCTTGGCGACAACCTTGATGGTCTTAGGGACCTCGACGTTGAGGGCGATGCCCAATGCCCAGACGGAGGCCATCTCGGTCGCCCCGATGCCGAACGCAAATGCACCCAAGGCGCCGTGGCTCGTCGTGTGGCTGTCCGTGCCGACCACAACCTTGCCTGGAAGGACATAACCGCTTTCCGGCAGGATCTGGTGGCAGATGCCGCCCTCATCGCCGCGGATATCGTGGAACTTCGTGATGCCCTGGGCCGCGACGAACTCGCGGATCCTCTTTTGGTTCGTGGCCGTTTTGGAGCTTTCGGCGGGAACCCTGTGGTCGAAGATGATGGCGACCCTGGAGGGGTCCCAGACCTTCGCCTCTTTTCCCGTGTCCTTGTAGATTTCGCGGAACTGATTGATGACCAGGGCCGCGTTCTCATGGGACATAGCCAGGCCCACTTCGGGCTCGACCACGTCCCCGGCCTTAACTAAGGTCTGGTGAGTCGCCCCGGCCAGGATTTTTTCGACCATCGTCATGCCCATATTAACCTCCGATCCATGATGGCTTTTCTCAGAACAGTTGTCTTCCTCATGAATGACTCCTTATAAACCCAGCAACGCAGAGGAATGTTCTACCAGAAGACGGGGAAAAAGGCAACTCAGAGGGATCTACTTCTTGAACTTCGAAATGAACTCCTCGACCTCGGGGATGCCGCCCTGGAGGATGAGATAGCCGTTCGATGGTTCCCGCTCCGTGATCTCGCCGGCGATGGGCGTCAGCATGATCTTTTTGACCTCTTCGTAATCCGCCGTCTGTCCCAAGGCCCATCCCAGCTTGACATAGGCCACCTCGGGCAGCATGTTGGCCGCCGGGATGACCCCCAGCTCCATCATGTCCCGTCCGGTGTCATAGACATACATCTGGACGTATCCCCAGAGGGTCTGGACCGTCATGAAAACGGCGATGCTTTTGTCCCTGGCCCTCTTGAGCGCCGGGTAGAGCGGCTTGTTGACGTGCCCCAGCCCGGTCCCCGCAATGACGATCCCCCGGTAACCGTTGTCGATGAGCGAGTCGAGGATGTCCGGCTTCATATTCGGGTAGTAATAAACGATGCTGACCTTCTCCTCGAAGGCCGTATTGATGACGACGTCCTTGTCTGCCCGCCTCTTCTTGTAATCCTGGCGAAGGAGCGTGATCTTCTCCCGGCTGACCATGGCGATGGGGATGTCGCCGATCGTCCGGAACGTGGACCGGTAGCTCGAATGCATCTTCCGGACGCGGGTGCCCCGGTGCAGCAGCCCGTAGAGGTCCGATGTCGGCCCGAACATGCAGACCATGACCTCAGCGATGTCGCCCTCGGCCGCGGCCTTGACGCTATACATCAGGTTGAGGGCGGCGTCCGAGGACGGCCGATCGCTCGACCGCTGGGAGCCGACCATGACGATGGGCACGGGTGAGTTCTGGACCATGAAGGACAGGATGGCCGCCGTGTGGTGCATGGTGTCCGTGCCGTGGCCGATGACGATGCCCTGGACCCCCTTGGCGATCTCCCGTCCGATGGCCTCGGCCGTTCCGCGCCATTGCTCGGGCCCCATGTTCTCGCTGAAGACGCCGTAGAGCTTCTCGGTCTCAAGGTTGCAGATGTCGGCCAGCTCGGGCACCGAACCATACAGCTCGCCCGGCGAGAAGGCCGGAATGACCGCGCCCGTCCGGTAATCGAGCCGGCTGGCGATCGTCCCTCCCGTGCCCAGGAGCTTGACCCGCGGTTTTTTCGGGTCGTAAGGGAACTCCTTCTCCGGGATCTTGTAATGGGCTTCCTTCCGTCCCTGGATGTCGACCGCGGTAATGCTGTCGGCCAGGACCCCGACGTTATATCCGGACTTAAGCTTAAGGACGACGTGCAGGAAGTCGGCCCCTTCGGAGCGCGGCAGGATGATGCCCGTGAACTCTCCCCCGGTGGTTGTGATCCTGACGTCGCTCCAGACCTGGGCATTGAAGCTCTTCAGGATGTCCAGGGCCCGTCCCTTGTATCCTTTGTAAAGATTCTCTTCCATCATCGGGCAGTCCCTTCGAGCGCTTCCTTGAGCCGGGCCGCCAGCTCCGCGCCGTCGACCCTCCCCCGCCATTCGTCCATGAGCCGTCCCATGGCTAGAAGCTCCCGCGCCGCCTCTCTCCGAAATCTCCTGCCTTTCATGTTCTCCGCGGTCGCCCGGACGTTCGCTCTGACCTTCGCATCATCAGCGGGAGATGGCCAAAGGTCTTCGACCTTTTTCCGATCGGCGAGCGCCTGCTCGAGGAGCGGCAGGACCCCTTCCCTGTAGATCCGCCGTTCCTTGAGCGCGGCGAGGACGGAGGTCATGCTCCCTTCGTCAAGAGTATCGGCGGGAAAGCCTTTCTTTTTCAGCCGGGCTGGATACTGGGCAAGGACCACGGATACGAGGGCCGGCCTCATGCCCCATTCCCCGACCGCCTTCTCGAACAGGGAGGCGAACGGAGAGACGGCGAGCTTCTCCACGAGGTCCGCCGGGACGCCGATCTCCTTGTACCGTTTCTCGAGGCTCAGGATGTTCGGG